>CAYZHI010000344.1:0-3973 GCA_964477335.1 uncultured Caldilineaceae bacterium
GACTTGGCCAGGATGATACCTTTTTTGATCAGGATGGCCCAAAGCGAGACTTCTTGGCCCAGTTCCGCCGGGGTCAAAAACGTAGGGGTAGGTAAATTCAAATAGACCAAAGAGAGGCCAATTGGCTCGTTATCGGCCAGGCGCAACCGTTCAACCACCCAGATCAGGGTATCTTCAGCCACCTGCAAAAAAGAGGCGATCTCACCACCGGCTCTTTCATGGCGTAGGGATAACAAGCGAGAGCCGGGATAGTGGCCTTCGTCGGTAATGGCGGAGGAAAAACTTTTCAATTGGCCCATCGGGCGCTGGATTTTCGGTTTGGCAACAAACGTACCTTTACCCTGGCGACTGGTCAAGTAACCGTTCCGGGCCAGTTCATCGATCGCCCGGCGCACAGTGATACGGCTGACCTGAAAGCGCTGGCCAAGCTCTCGTTCCGTGGGAATGGGGTCGCCTTCGCGCAATTGACCCTCGTGAATCAGGGCCAACAGGGCATCCTTAAGCTGAAAGTAGAGCGGAACCGGCGAGTCTCGATCGATGAAGGCTGGGGATGGCTCGTTGTCCAAAAGCATACGTTGCACCTTCTTTGGGGAAGAAAGAGCTATCGCCACTACATCAAAATTGATTATGATGTTATAACCAATTTAGCATGTATTCCTGATCTTGTCAATTCATAAACCCCAACTTTCCTTCGACAAGATTTGACGAATTACGGCTGCTACGATAGAATTACGTTTTGCTATTTAATCAATGACTGTTGAACTGCTCTTATTACCTCTGGTGAAAATCATTGGGTGCAGTGGTTTTCTCGAGAGGTAATATTTTGGGCCGAAACCCCGGATTATGTTTGAAAGTTTACAGGACAGACTGCAAAGTGTATTCGACCAGCTAACTCGGCGCGGCCGCCTGTCTGAAGCGGATGTAGATGCGGCCCTGCGTGAAGTACGCCTGGCTCTGCTGGAAGCCGACGTAAACTTCAAAGTGGTCAAAGAGTTTATCGGGCGCGTCCGGGAACGAGCCGTGGGCGTTGAGGTCAGTAAGAAGATCACGCCGGGGCAGCAGGTCATCAAGATCGTCCACGAGGAGCTGTTGACCACCCTGGGCCAGCCGGCCCGGTTGGATTTGGGCGGCGCTTCTCCTCATGTGATAATGATGGTCGGGTTGCAAGGTTCCGGTAAGACCACCACGGCGGCCAAACTGGCCCTGCACCTTAGAAAATCGAAACAGAGGCCGTTGCTAGTGGCGGCCGATACCCGTCGCCCGGCGGCGATTGAGCAGTTAAAAGTGCTGGGCCGGGAGCTTGATTTGCCGGTTCACGCCGAAGAACCGTCGGTGCCGCCGCCAACGATTTGTGCGAATGCTATCAAGGCGGCCAAATCCGGGGCGCATAATGTGGTCATTTTGGACACGGCTGGACGCCTGCAAATTGATGAAGCCTTAATGGAAGAGCTGCGCCAGATCAAGGCCAAAACCAACCCGCAAGAAATCTTGCTGGTAGCCGACGCCATGACCGGCCAGGAAGCGGTGCGGGTAGCCCAGGGTTTTCACGAGAAGGTGGATTTAACCGGCCTGATTCTGACCAAGATCGACGGTGATGCCCGGGGCGGGGCGGCTATTTCCATCCGTTCGGTGACCGGGGTACCCATCAAGTTCCTGGGCACCGGCGAAAAGCCCGGCGATCTGGAACTGTTCCATCCCGACCGGTTGGCTTCGCGGATTCTGGGTATGGGTGACGTCCTCTCGCTGATTGAACGGGCCGAAGAGGTCATTGACGAGGATGTGGCCGAACGGGGCGCCAAGAAGTTGATGGAAGGTAATTTCAACCTGGAAGATTTTCTGGAGCAGTTGCAGCAGATCAAAAAATTGGGCCCGCTCAACAAAGTTCTGGATATGATCCCCGGGATGGGGCAACTAACCAATGCCGTCTCTCAGGAAGATATGGAAAAGCAGTTGAAGCGGACCCAGGCCATCATCAGTTCAATGACCATTCAAGAGCGACGCAACCCGCGCCTGTTGAACGGCAGCCGCAAGAGACGGGTTGCCAGCGGCAGCGGCACCACCGTGCCGGAAATCAACCAACTGCTGGGCCAATTCCAGCAAATGCAAAAGATGATGAAACAACTGCGCAACCCGCGGGCTCGCCAGAACCTGATGAATATGTTGAGCGGATTTCGCTAGACTGGATTGTTCGGTACAACTTTGTAAACAGTGGTTGTGCAATTATTAAGATACTGTGTTATAATCTAATTTAAGGAAGGAAATCAACACACAACATGGTCAAAATTCGTCTACGACGCACTGGCGCCAAGAAAAAACCAAGTTATCGAGTCGTCATCGCCGATTCGCGCGCCCCGCGTGATGGTCGCTTCATCGAGATCGTGGGTCATTACGACCCGCGTACCCAGCCCGTCACCGTGAATTTGCACGAAGATAGGGTATTGCATTGGCTTACCGTGGGGGCACAACCAACGGATACGGTGCGAAGATTGCTAGAAAATGTGGGCACGCTTGATCGATTTGCCCGCCTGAAATCTGGGGAGGAGTTAGCCAACTTGTTGGCTGAAGCTCAAGCCGCTCGCAGCCAGACGCAGCAAAAAGCCCAAGCTGCGCTAAAGAGCCAGGTTGAGCCAGAGGTGGAAGAAGAGGCTGAAGTTGTTGAAGAGGCCGACTCAGCAACTGAAGCGCCAGAAGACTCAGAGGCTGCCACCCTCGAGTCTGCCGAGGAAGATTAGTTGGTTTCCATCCACGCCTGACTCGCTCCAGGACTTTGAGGTGAACAGGTCAGCCTGATTTCCAGTTTGAAGGATGCATCACGAAGGAGGAACCCAACTATGTCTTCAATGAAAGAGCTTGTCGAGTTCATGGCCAAAGCTGTGGTCAATGATCCAGACTCCGTCATCGTTCGCGAAATTGAGGGTTCTAGTTCAACTATCTACGAACTCAGTGTTACTCCCGATGATATGGGGCGCGTCATCGGTAAGCAAGGCCGGGTCGCTAATGCGATGCGAACCTTGCTGCGGGTCGCCGCAGTCAAAGAAGGTAAGCGGGTTACGCTGGAGATTGTTTAACGATTTGAAGGATTCCGCTGGTTGATCCGGTCAAAGAATAGACCCCTGACGGTAATAGAAAAGTGGAAAGATTGAACCGAAGTTCAGGTTCGCCAGAGCCTGAACTTCGTTATTTAGCTATCGGCAAAGTCATTCGAGCGCATGGGTTACGGGGCGAGATTTCGGTCGCTGTTTTGACCGAATTCCCTGACCGCTTCGACACAACCGAATGGGTTTACCTGGGCGATGAATTTGAGGCTACGCCTTACCGGCTTGAGCATTACCGGTGGCACCAAAAAAACATCTTGCTCACTCTGGCCGGGGTAACTGATCGAACCGAGGCCGAAAAACTGCGCGGCCAGCTGGTCCAGGTGCCGCTGGCAGAGGCCGTGCCGCTGCCCGAGGGCGCCTACTATTTCTACCAACTCATCGGCCTGGCCGTGGTTACGACCGACGGCGAGGAGTTAGGGTCGATTGTAGACATCATTGAAACAGGGGCCAATGACGTTTACGTGGTAGAAAAGGCTGGCCGGCAAATCCTGCTGCCGGCCATTGACGAGGTCATCCAGTCGATTGATCTGGAAGGTGGCGTGATGGTCGTGCAGCTAATCGACGGCCTGATTTGACATTCACTGGCTATTCAGTATAGTCCAATAACAATGGTACTGAGGAACGCCTCCGGGCGTTCCTTTTTGTTGAGCGGAGCAGTGGTATGGTTTGGTTAAGAATCCGCAAGCCAAACCCCTTGACAAGCTTCCATGCGTCGTGGTATGCTAACCGGCGTTGAGTCGCAACAGTAGTTTGAGGTGAGGAGACGGTGACAGACAATCTGCCCTTTTGGGTAGGCTTCAGCAAGGTGGCCGGGATTGGACCGGCCCGGTTGCGATTGCTGCTGGATTATTACGGCCACATTCAGACGGCCTGGC
>CAYZHI010000345.1:0-3972 GCA_964477335.1 uncultured Caldilineaceae bacterium
GCTGTATATTCATTATCTCCGCCGCAAAATCGAAGATCACCCCAAGAAACCTTATTACTTGCTGGCCGAATGGGGTATTGGTTACCGGCTTCGGGAACCTGAACGAATTTCTTCTTTGACTGCCTACTAAATCAAGAATTTGACTCAATGGCTATTCAGCCATAAAATATCTGTACTATCTCAAGTCGCCGCGTGCGTATGCGTGAGGCGATTTTTATTTGTAGCCCATCGTACCGGCATAATAATTTCGAAAATCTCTGCCACATCTTGTAAGTGGCAAGTGAGACAAGGAGAACAAAAGATTATGGAAGCTCTGGAACTAAAGGGAGAAATCCGGGAAGTATCCGGACGGCAGGTAAAGCATTTGCGTAATACAGGTTTGATTCCGGCGGTCTTGTATGGTCGGAGTATTGAACCTATGTCAATTCAAATTCAGGAGAAGCCGCTGGCAAAAGTCCTGCGGCAAGCCGGAACCCACCAGTTGATCTCACTGCAGGTGGGCAGCAATCAGCCCGTGCTTACCCTGGCCCGCGATATTCAGCGTGACGTTATCAAGCACAGTTACCTCCACGTTGACTTTTACGCTGTTACAATGAGCGAGAAGGTGACGGCGCAAATTCCCCTGGTCTTTGTCGGTGAAGCTCCCGCTGTGGATAACCTGGGTGGTATCCTTACCCATGGTCTCGACGAAGTTGAGGTTGAATGTCTCCCGGCCGACCTGATCCCCGCCATCGAGGTTAGCCTGGATTCGCTGGTTCATCTTAATGATACCATCACCGTTGCCGATCTGCAGGTTCCGGCTGCTATCTCTATCCTGTCTGACCTGGAGTCGGTGGTGGCCAAGGTTGAGCCGCCCAGAACTATTGAAGCTTTGGAAGCGGAAGAAGAAGCGGTCGCGGTCAGCGCCGAACCGGAAGTGGTTGGCCGGGTTCGTGAAAAAGTCGAGGAAGAAGAGTAAAGCTATTGCCAGGCCACTGGCCGCCGGCGCCTATTTTGACCGGCAATTCTCGATGCTTAACCAAAAAAACCGGGGACTCGTCCCCGGTTTTTTGTTGACTGATATTATTTTTGTTATCTGGGTCCCACCAACTTCACCTGGTAGCCCTCTTTTTCCAGGATATCTTTGAGCTCAGTCACGTCACCCCGGCCTGCCCAGCGGTTGCTGCGACGATCCCACCAAATGCGATCTTTCAAAATATCTCGTAGTCGATCGCGCTCATTTACGGGGAAAACCATCGTCCGGTCGCGTCGATTTATGGTGATGATGATCTGCTCGTCACTCATAGTAACTCCTTAGCCTGATACTGATTTGTGGCTGAATAATAGTCCATGGGCTGGGCCTTGTCAAAGCAGCAGCAACCTTATGCCTCACTGGCCTGTTTCTTCACGCCAATTTGGCCACTGGTCGCTTCGGCTAAAGCAGCTTCAAAGGTTGGCAAATCATCGCTGCTAAAGACCAGTTGAAGCGTCACCTCGGCCGCAAACTCCTCATTTTCAACCAGCCCGCCGTGGCTTTCAACTAACCGTTTGCCTTGCTCGTAAAAATTATATGGTAAATTCAGCGTAACCGTTCGCCGTTCTACTTTTTCGGTTACCGGCAGCGCGGCCAGAGCCAGTTGCGCAGTTTCGGTGTAAGCTTTCACCAGCCCGCCGGTGCCCAACTTGGTGCCGCCAAAATAGCGCACAATGACCACAGTCACATCCCCCAAACCGCTACCTTTAACCACAGCCAGGGCCGGCCGGCCAGCCGTACCGCTGGGTTCGCCGGCGTCGCTTAGCCCGTGGACAACCGTCGCCCCGTGCCCCACGGCAAAAGCATAGACGACGTGGCTGCCGCCTGGCTCTTCGGCTTTGACCCGGCTAATAAAGGCCCTGGCTTCGTCGACGCTGGGCGTGTAGCCGGCCCGGCCAATGAAGCGTGAATTCTTGACCTGTAGTTCAATTCGTGACTCCCCAGCCGGGATAGGATAACGTTTGCTCATAGCCCTCATTATCAACAATGGTTAACAGTTGTCAATTGCCCGTGACAATATCGGCTTTCGTTGCATTGTGGCAGGCGGGCTGGATTAAGCGAGCGGTGTGGTCAGGCCGCCCCCCGTGGGCGCAGTCGTTTGGCCAGGTCTCGCAGTTGGCTAAAGCTGATCGGTTTGATGAGTACCAGGTCGGCCTCGCTGCGGAGCATATCGGCCATCGCTGCATCGGCGGTGGCCAGCATCACCCGGGTCTCTTGCAGGCGCGGGTCGCTGCGAATTTGATCCAGGATATCCCGGCCCGATAGGTGGGGTAAATGGAGATCCAGCACCACTACTGAGGGTAAAGTTTCGGCTAAACGAGATGAGGCTAGTTGGCCGTCGGTCACAATTTCAGTTACAAACTCGGCCGCCTCCAGCGCCCTGGCAAAAATTGTGCTTAAATCTTGATCATCTTCAATGATTAGGGCCAACGGATTGTTCATCCAGCCAACTCCTGTTGGTTAGAGCGGTAGGGTTATGGTAAAGCGGCTGCCCTGGCCGGGTTCACTTTCCAGAGCCACTTCTCCGGCCATTAGCGCGGCCAACTGCTTAACGATGGATAAGCCCAGCCCCGAACCGCGATGGGCCCTGGTAGCCGTACCATCGAGTTGTTGAAACGGTTCAAAAATGTAACTATGGGCTTCTGCCGGAATACCCGGCCCGGTATCGGTCACTTGCATCGTCCAGTGCAGTTCATCGGGGCAATAGAGTTGTACTTCCACTGTCCCCCTGTCGGTGAATTTGATTGCATTATCAACCAGATTGACCAGAATCTGGTACAGCCGATCCGGGTCGCCCGACAGGACCGGCGGCAGATCAGCCGCAATCCGGCAATTCAGGTCGATGCCTTTAGCCTGGGCCGGCAGCTTCAAGACCGATTCAACCCGTTCAATCAGCTCGGCTGGGGCGAATGCGCTTACCCTGAGTTTCAGGGTGCCTGCTTCCAACTGGGCCTGATCCAGGAGTTGGCCAACCAGGTAGGTTAGATTGGTCGTATTGTCGATGATCCGCCGGGTAACGTTGCGCTGGTCGACCGAAATCGGCCCGTAAAGGCCCTCCTGCAACATTTCGGTATAGCCTAAAATGGCATTGATCGGCGTACGTAGGTCGTGGCTAATATTGGCTAGCAACTGAGTTTTGAGTTGGTTGGCGATCACAGCCTGATTGAAGGCGTGAGTCAGAGCTTCTTCGGCCCGTTTGCGCTGGCTAATATCACGGTACAGTCCTAACACCAACCGCTGCCCCTGGCCGCCGGCGATGATGCTGGTGCTAATTTCCACCGGGATGATCTGCCCGTCGCGCCGGACAATTTCCATATCCGGCAGCATCTGTCCCTCTGTTCCGGTCAGGTTGCTGGCCAAAGCCGCCTGGTACCGTTCGGTTGTAGCGGCAGGAAAAAGCTCCCATTGGGACCGGCCAATAATTTCGCTCAGGGGCTGGCCCAATAAGTCGGCGGCTCTGGCGTTGGCCTCGATAATCTGGCCGGACTCTAAATTGGCAATAATGACCGCATCGTTGGCCGCCTGAATGACCGTACGATATCTGGCCTCGCTCTCTTTGAGGGCAAGTTCCGTTTTTTTACGACCGGTGATATCCTCTTTGATGGCCAAATAGTGGCTAATCTGCCCCTGACCATCTTTGATGGGCGAAATGGTCGCTGCTTCCCAATACAATTCTCCGTTCTTCTTCCTATTTATTAACTCGCCCTGCCACACGTCGCCCTGAACCAGGCAGCTCCAGAGTTGGGCATAGAATTCAGGCGGATGGCGCCCGGACTTCAGCAGGCTTGGTTTCTGGCCCAACGCCTCCCGGGCTGAATAGCCGGTGATCTGGCAAAAAGCCGGATTGACAAATTCAATCCGGCCGGTCAGGTCGGTGATCAGGATCGAGTTTGGGCTTTGTTCCACCGCCCGCGATAGTTGGCGCAGAGTCGCTTCAGCCTGCCGTCGCTCGGTGATAT
>CAYZHI010000346.1:0-3972 GCA_964477335.1 uncultured Caldilineaceae bacterium
AAACTTGACCATTTCCCAACCCTGCCGCAGCTTGACCCAACTTTCTACCGAGATTAAAATAACAGCCATCTCAGCACATTGGAGCATACTCATTTGAGCTTCAGCCAGCCGTCATCCCGCTGGGGGCTTCGATTCTTGGCGATATTTGCCCTGTTATTCATCGGGCTGGGCATCGGCTATGGCCTCCTCACGCCAGTTTTTGAAAACTCCGATGAAACGCTCCACTTTCCTTACGTCAAGCAGCTGGCCGATGGGCAGGGTTTGCCTCTGGCTGCGCCGGGTCAACTGTGGAATCAGGAAGGCACCCAGCCGCCGCTCTATTACGCCATGGTGGCGGCCAGCACCTTCTGGCTGGATACCGACAACCTGCCCGAACTGTTGCAACGGAATCCCCACTGGCTATTCGCCGAGGTGAGGGCCTTAATCAACGATAATCAAAACCTGGTACTGCACGGTCCGATGGATAGCTGGCCCTATCACCGGGCAGCCCTGGCAGTTTACCTGGGCCGGGGCTGGAGCCTGATTTTTGGCCTGGCCACGGTTATCTGCACCTATCTCATCGCCCGGCAGCTTTTCCCCAACAGTCTAGCCTTGATCCTCACCGCCACCGCCCTGACCGCCTTCAATCCACAGTTCATCCGGGTATCAGCCACCGTAAGCAACGACAGCCTCTCCGCCGCCCTGGCCAGTCTGACCGTGCTCCTGGCCCTAAAATTCACCACTCCACCTGACCTCCTTTTGGCCATAACCAACCAACCATCCATCCACCTATCCCCCCGTCTAACCCCCCGCCTAACCCGCCCCCTGCTGCTCGGCCTGCTCTGCGGCCTGGCCATTTTGACCAAATTGAGCAGCCTGTCGGTGCTGATAGTGGTGGCCTTTATCATTTTCTGGCGGCTCTTCTTTTTGAGTGAGTTGCACGAAGCCCCGCTTCAACAGATGATGCGTTGGCTGGTGGTGGTGATGGCAACGACGCTGGTCCTGACCGGCTGGTGGTTCTTTCGTAATTACCGTCTTTACGGTGAATGGTTCGCGACTGAAATCCATCTCAATCTGGCCGGTCGCAGTCCCCTGGGGCTGGCCGGGGTGTGGGATTTACGCCATGAAGCCGCCCGGGCTTACTGGGCTACCTTTGGCTGGGGCCAGATTCGGCCGCCGGAGTGGCTCTTTCAGGCGTTGGTCTGGTTCAGCCGGATCGGTCTGCTTGGTCTGGGGCTGGGCCTGCTGGCCAAACTGATCCAGGGCCACAAAACCAGACCCCTTCCCTTGAATTTGAGCGATATTCAGTTCGACAAGATCATCATCCTGGTACTCTGGGCGGCGCTCAATGTGGTTCTCTACCTGCGCTGGGTGATGGAGGTCGGCTCGGTGTCGCACACCCGGCTTGTTTTTCCGGCCATTGCCGCCTTGTCGCTGTTGCTGGCCCTGGGCTGGCATAGCCTGATCCCGCGCCGGTGGGCGGCCGGCTTGACCGGCGTAGTCACGATCTTTTTGCTGGCGCTCAACCTCTACAGCCTGGGCTGGCTGATCTATCCGGCCTTCCGGCCATCCAGCAACCAAACGCTGGCCAACTCGGCCCAGGCCGCCAGTTCCAACGAGTTGAACGTGACCTTTCTGGACAGCCTGAAACTGCTTCGGGCTGAGGTCTATCCGAAGGATAGGGCGGCTGCAACCAAATCCGAACTCAGGGCTGGCCAGGGCGATACGGTGATCGTCAGGGCCACGTGGCAGGCGCTGGCGACAATGGATCAAAATTACAGCCTGGCGGTGGCGCTGCTGGCCCCGGATGGCTCAGTTTTGAGCCGCCGCGAAAGTTACCCCGGCCTGGGCCTGCGTCCCACCCGTTACCTCCGACCCGGCGACACCTTTGTGGACTTGTATCCGCTGAAGCTGAGCGCGGCTGTAGACGAGCCGCTGGTCGCCCGGGCCACAATCACCCTGTTCGATCTCGAGTCGGCCGAGCGAGCCGGCTTTCCGGCGCTGGATGCCGCCGGGCGAGAAGTTACGCCTGTCGTCGGGCAGATTAAAATAACGCCTTCAATTTGGCCAGAGTACAAGCCGCAAAACACCGCCAGCGTCAACTTTGCCCAGGCCATAGAACTGATCGGCTACGACCTCACCCCAACAACTTTATCCAGCCAGCCATCGAACCAACCAACCAACCAACCAGCCAGCCATCCAACTAACCAACCATCCAACCAGCTAACCCTTTACTGGCAATCCCTGGCCCCGGTCAGCGCCGATTACGTTGTCTTTATTCACCTATTGGACTCCGCCGGCAACATTTTGGCCCAGGCCGACGCGCCGCCAACGAACAATGCCTACCCCACCAGTTGGTGGGCACCCGGCGAGGTCATCTCTGACCACCACCTTTTACCCGCTGTTCCCGAAGCCAAAACCATCCGGCTGGGGCTTTATGATCTGAATTCCGGTCAACGGGTGAGGATAAGCGACTCTACCTTGCCTGGCCAGGATGATAGTGTGGAGATTATACTCCCGTGACAGAGCCGCAAACGAGTGCGCTAACCCAACAAAATTCCGCCACCCCCACCAAAGCCAACGTTCCCCGATCCCCACTCCACGCCCTACGCCCTCACCTCGGCCTCTTCCTGGCGCTCCTGGTCTATCTCCTCCTGGCCTTTGCCTATTTCTTCATCGTCCCCATCTTTGAAGGGCCGGACGAGTGGACCCACACCGGCCATGTCAAATATATCGCTGAGGGGAATGGTTTGCCGGTGATGCTGCCGGGCCAGGGCATTTGGGGCGGGCAACAGCCGCCGCTCTACTACGCCGTCGGCGCGCTGCTGGTCCAGCCGTTTGATTTGGATGACGTTGAAACCTACGAGGCAACCCGGCGCAATCCGCACGCCGCCATCGGCTACGCCCTGGACCCTGGCAACAAGAACAACTACCTCCACCAACCGGCCGAAGCCTTTCCTTATCGCGGTTTGTCGCTTACTGTACACATTCTGCGCCTCTACTCGATGATCTACGGCCTCATCGCCATTATCTTCATCTATCTGACCGCGCTAGAAATTTACGATTTTGGATTTACGATTTACGAAAACGTACCACCAGTCGCAAGTCACAAATCGCAAATCGCAAATCGCAAATCACCGTTCGCCACACCTGCCCTACGGGTTCGCCATTCGCTATTCGCTATTCGCCATTCGCTATTCATCATTCACAATTCATCATTCACCATTCACAATTCCCATCTCTTCGCTGCCGCCGTCGCCCTGGTCGTCGCCACCCAGCCGATGTTTGCCTTCATCACCGCCTCGGTAGCCAACGAGCCGGCCAACATTGCCTTTTGCGCCGTGGGGTTATGGCTGGCCCAACGCTACGTGTTGCGCGGTCCCAGCCAGAGGTGGCATCGCGCCGCGGCGCTGGGTGTCACTCTGGGACTGATCTCTCTCTCCAAAATGACCGGCCTTGCTTTTGGGCTAGTGGCCGTAGTCGCTATCCTCATTACCGCCATCACCCGGCGAAAGCAACCGGGAGTCGGCCGGCTACTCTGGCGAGACGGCCTGATCATTGGCCTGCTGTTTGTGGCCGTTGGCGGCTGGTGGTACTGGCGCAACTACCGGCTCTACGGCGATTTCTTCCAGCAAGGGCTTTACAAAATCTACTTCAACGTCGATCCGGCCCCGCTCACGTTGAGCGACTTTCTCTACACCCTCTCCACCGGCGAGATCTCCTTCTGGGCCACCTTTGGCTGGCTCAACATTGCCGCGCCCGAGTGGGTCTACCGTTTCTATCGTGTTGTCAGCCGCGTCGGCCTGATCGGCGTCGGCCTGGCCGGCCTCCTCTGGCTGCTGCAAAGAGTATTCTACAGGCGATCAACGGCAAATCGGCCTGAAGAGTCCATTCACCACACTTGCCCTGCGGGTTCACCATTCACTATTCACAATTCACAATTCCTCATTCACCATTCATCATTTCCTTTCCCCCCCGCCCTCATCCTGCATC
>CAYZHI010000347.1:0-3963 GCA_964477335.1 uncultured Caldilineaceae bacterium
TGAACACCGGGGAAAAATTTATGCCACTGGAGTCAAGGCTTCAGCCGGTTCCAGGGCTGAATTACCGGCTAAAGCCTCGACTCCAACTGTTCAATATCATTCTGACCCCTACACAAAGTTCGACAAATTGTGGTAAAATTATGATAGGTGGGTGTAAGTTGGAAAACTAGCCTCAACGGAGAGATAACTATGAAAGATATTCCTTTTGACGCTGAGGTACAATGTGTTGATGGCCGGGCCGGCCGGTCGAGTGCGGTGATCATCGATCCGGTTCAGCAAAAAGTAACCCATATTGTGGTCAAGAATGACCACGCGCCCTGGGCCAACGGCCGGTTGGTGCCGGTGGAGCGGATCAAGGAGACCAGCCCCGATTTGATCCGGCTTGATTGTTCCACGAGCGAACTGGCCAAGATGGAACCGTTTATCGCCAAACATTACGTGCAAAAAGAGGCGCGGGAATATCCCACCTCTTTTTATGGCGGCGAAGGTCCCAGCTATTTGAAAGCCTTTGTTTTTGCGGCCGAGGTCGTGCCGGTAGAGGTGGAGCGGGTGCCGCCAGGTGAATTGGCGGTTCATCGCAGCGCCGAAGTACACGCCACTGACGGCCGGATTGGCCGGGTGGACGAGTTCCTGGTCGATCCGGCCAGCCAGCAGATCACCCATCTGGTGCTGCGCGAGGGTCATTTGTGGGGCCAGCGGGAGCTGACTGTACCTATGTCGGCCATCGCGCAGGTAAGTGGTGATACGGTCTACCTCAACATCGATAAGCAAACGGTTCAATCGCTGCCGACTATTCCGGTGAAGCGGGAGTTTTAGGGAGTGGTTGGCCGGTTGGTGAGTTGATTAGTTTATTGGATAGTTGGTTTCGGGTACGTGGTCGAATAAGTAGGTGAGAATGGCCGGTTTCAAGTCGGCCAGGGAGTGGAGCCGGGGGAGCAGGGCTTCGAAACCTGCGCCGGCCAGGATGGTCAGGGCCGGATTGTGGGTGTGTTTGTTGGTGGTCCAATCCTCAAAATTGCCGTGGTCGCTAACCACCAGCAGCAGGGTCTGATCAAGGTCAATCTGTTCCAGAATACCGGCGATAAAATCATCCAGCCGGCCCAATAGCTCAAGCGAGCGTTCCCGATCCTGGCGGTGGCCCAGCAGATCAGAGTACCAGAATTCAAAAAAGGTGAGGGTATGGTCCGCGGCCAAAGTGGCCAGTCGCTGCCCGGCCTGGCGGGGCGTAAGGGCGGGGAGCAGCAAATCTGCTTCCGGCCAGAATTCATTCGTCAGAAAAGCGGAGAGCGCTCGGCCCTGCTGTAGCTCTGCGCCGCTGCGCAGCTTGAGATCGGCTCGAAAGGCGGCCTGAGTGTTGGCGCTTAAGCGGCCCTTGCCTCGTTTGATTCGATCCAAGAATCGCTGGGGGTAGGCGTTGGCGTAGGCTACCGGCTGGCCGGCCTGGCGCAGGGTCTTGAAGAGATTGGCCTGGGCCAGCAGCTCTTGTAGGCGCGGGTCAGGATAGGGGCCGTAATGTTGGCCGATGAGGGCCGGGGCGTTCTGGCCGGTCAAAATGGTGGTTTGCCCGGTGGCCGATTGGGGCAACCCGGCCACTCCCAAATGGGCATCCAGACCTAGCAAAGCCGCCTGAGCGGTCATTGTTCCGGCAACCTCGCCGGCCAGGAAGGGGATGCCCAGCAGTTGTTGCAGGGTTGGTAGTTTCACGTGCATAAACGGATTGGCCTCGGAGTCCGCTGCCCCGAGGCCAACGCCGTCTAAAAAAAGCATGATGACGCGTTTGGTCATGCTAATCCATCTTACTCAGAAATCTTGACCGTGATTTCCAGCCCGCGCCCGACCGGCGCGGTGACGCTCTCCAGATTGGGGTGATTTTGCACGTAGGTGACGTAATCGGCCAGTTCGTCTGCGTGAGAAATCACATTGTCGGCCACAATGGTGGCCCCAACGCCCATCTGTTTGTAGACCACGTCGAAATAAGTTTCGTACTGGCTCTTGGCCCCGTCAATGAAAACAAAATCGATTGGCTCGGAGCGCTGCCGGAGCTGGCCGCGGGCGTCGCCGATCAATATTTGCACCCGGTCAGCCACGCCGGCTCGCTCAAAATTAGCGCGGGCTTCATTGGCTTTGGCCGGATCAATCTCGTAGGTGGTCACAACGCCGCCGGTTAACGAGGCGGCATAGGCCAACCACAGAGTCGAGTAGCCAACGCTGGTGCCGATTTCGACAATATTTTTGGCTTTACTGGCAATCGCCAGAATAGCCACAAATTTGGCGGCTTCGGGATCCATCGCCTTGATGCGCGCCTCCGGCGGCAGTTGCTGCTGTCTTTCACGCCGGTCGCGCTGCTCCAGTTCGGTTAACACCTCAAACAATTCGGGTTCCATCAAAATCTCCTTCCCTGAGTAACAAAAGAGGCCGGTGACCCATTGCCGGCCTCAGAGATTAAGCAAAGTAGCTAAAATTAATAGACAGCAGCCAAAATCTGGGCCGACTCATTGGCAAAGTTGATAAAGGGTTGGCCGTACAGGGCAATCAACAGGGTCATCGCCAGAGTCACCGCAACCACGGCGTTCATTACCCAACCGGCTTGAATGGGCGACTCATCTTGACCCTGGCCAAAGAAGACCAGCCGGGTCACCCCAAAATAGTACCAGACCGAGATCACACTGTTCAAAATGCCAATTGCCGCCAGGACGAAGAGTTGTTGGTCAATGGCGGCGCCAAAGACAAATAGCTTGCCCATAAAACCGCCGGTCGGCGGGATGCCGATCAAAGAGAGGAAGAAGATCAGCAGGGCAATACTCAAAAAGGGTGAGCGCCGAATCAACCCGGCATATTCGGCAATGTTGGCCGTGCCCGTTTTATTTTCCAGGATGATGGCCACGGTGAAGAGGCCCAGATTGGTGAAGAGATAGGCAAACAGGTACAGCAAGATGCCATTGACGCCGCTGGCCCAGCCGCCCGGCTGAGCCGACCAGGCCGCCAGACCGATGAGCATGTAGCCAGCCTGAGCAATACTGGAGTAGGCCAGCATTCGTTTCATATTGGTTTGCCACAGCGCCACCAGGTTGCCGAGGGTCATAGTGATGATCGCTACCAGCGATAGGATGGCCGTCCAATTGACCTCATAGGCCGGCAAAGCTACCACCAGCACCCGAATCAGCACGGCAAAGCCGGCGGCTTTAGGCCCCACCGACAGGAAGGCGGTAATCGGCGTGGGCGCGCCTTCATAGGCATCGGGCGACCATTGGTGGAAGGGCACCAGGGCAATCTTGAAGCCAAAACCGACCAGAATCAGTAAAATGGCTGCCACCACAAAAATCAGATTGAGCTGCGACTCATCCAGCCTTTGGGCGATAGTGGCCAGGTCGACGCTGCCGGTGGCGCCGTACAACAGGGAGAAACCGTACAGCATCGCCCCGGAGGCGACCGCCCCGTAGAGCAAATACTTGATGGCGGCCTCGGTGGAGCGGTTATCCTGGCGCAAGAAAGCGGTCAAAATGTAGCTGGTAATAGAGAGAAACTCTAACGACAGGTAAATCAGCACCAGGTTAGTGGCGCTGGAAAGCAGCATCAGGCTCAACCCGGCCAGCAGGGTTAAGGCAAAGAACTCGCCGCGGAAGGGGGTACGCGTTTTGAGATAATCGACCGCGCTCAGCCCCACCAGGGCGACGGTGAGAGCAGCAATGATTTTGAAGAAGATCGCCAGGGGGTCTGCGGCCATCATCGGCACAAAATTGCCGGCGTCGGTGGCAATGCCGGCGGTGGTGCTGGCATACGGCCAGATCAATAAAGCCGCCAACAGCGTAACCATTGCCCCGCCAAAGGCCACCCAGGGCAGGATGGTCATACTGCGCTGATCGCCATTCCAGACGATATCCAGGGTGAGCACCGCAAAAGCCGCCACCGTTATCACAATTTCAGGCGAAAGTAGTAATAAATCTTTCAAGTTTGACCTCCTAC
>CAYZHI010000348.1:0-3962 GCA_964477335.1 uncultured Caldilineaceae bacterium
GGGTTGCTCCAGGTTGCGGCGGGCGGTGGTGGCGTGACTCCAGGGGTGGCCTTCAAAAATATCGGCCAGGTCGGGATGGGAGTCGAACTGGATGTAGCCGACCGGGCCGGTAAAGTTCTTGGCAAAAGCCTTGAATAGCGGAATGCCGACGCTGTGGTCGCCGCCCAGGAAGAGGGCCAATTGATGTTGGCCGTTAATGATTCGGGCAGCTTGAGCCTCGGTGGCGGCGAAGAAGCGTTCCCAATTCAGGTCGTATGCCACATCGTCGTAATCTTTAACCTGGAGTCTGAGCGGCAGGCCTTCTTCGGTGACTGCGGCCAGGTGAGGGGTAATACTGCGCATCCGTTGGGGGGCGTGGCGCGCCCCGCTCCGCCAACTGACGGCGTTATCAAAAGGCACGCCCAACACCCCAATAGTTGCGCTGCCGGCCAGGCTGGCCAGACCACTCCAGAGATGGCGATGCTCCACCAGTTTGGTCATGTTCTACTCTGTCAAAAAACAAAGAATGCCGGCGGCAATGCCTCGGGCCACAATTTTGGGTTTGGACTCTAACAAATAACGATCTTCCAGTAAAAAGCCGATCTCGATGATGGCGCCGGGCGTCAATGGCGCGATTTCACGAAAGGCGTGATAGTCGGTCATGTTGTCGGTGATGCTGGCCGGATGTTGAGGCAAACCGGTGTAGACGCCGTACTCTTGATTGAGGCACTCCACCAGCCTGTCTTCGGCTTCGGGGATAGCGCTGCTGGTAACGCGGGCCACCTTGAAGCCGGTTGCTCCGGGTACGGAGCAGCTATCGGCGTGCACACTCACCAGGGCATCGGCCTGGTAGCCGCTCAGCCGGGAGTCGAACTCGTCCAACAAATCGGCCTGCACCCCGCGCCGATCCAGCAGTTTGACGACCTCGCTGGCTACGGCATAATTGATTTCGGCCTCGGTTAAGCCATCATCACAGACCGCGCCGGGGTCATAACCTTTGTGACCGGCCACGATGCCGACGAGCGGTTTAGCGACGTCTCGTTCAGCATAGTTGGCCGACAGCACGCCGGCGGCGCTGACGGTGGGCACGATGGGGGTGGTAGCCAGCGCCGGTTGGGCTATTTTGAAGACCGGTACCGGTTGCTGGTCAACGGTAAAGAGGTTGAAACCAACCAGAATGGTTAGTACAACCAGGCTGAGCATCACCATCGCGAATGTGGCCAACCGCCGACGAACTTTATCACTTCGTCGCAATGCCTGGTTTTTGGGTGTCCTGGTGTAGTACATAACAGTATCATAACATAACTTTTATGTTTCGTCCATGATGATTATGTCATGTTGGGTTTAACCGTCGGTTCAATCGACATGGCGATACGTTGACACAAAATGGTTATAGCAATAAAATAAGGCTAGCTTAATCAAAGCATTGGGTTGACCGGGTGCAGACAAGTTTTAGCCACTAATGAATAATGGCCAGGGAAATGACATTGTTGAGTTGGTAAAGATGAGGAAAGAGTGCCTGAACGAATTCTTGCTGTAGATGACGACCCACTTTTGCTCCAACTGATCGAGCAAACCTTGCGCAAGGGTGGTTACGAAGTTATCCTGGCGTCCGAAGGACAGGAGGGCTTGCAACTGCTGGCGGAGCATCGACCCCATTTGGTCGTGTTAGATATTATGCTGCCAAATGTCGACGGTTGGGAGATTTGCCGGAGGATCCGCAAGGTCTCAACCATTCCTATTATTATGTTGACAGCTCGAGGGTCTCATAGCGATATTGTCCGCGGCCTGGAGGCCGGGGCCGACGATTATCTGGTCAAGCCATTTCATCCAGACGAGCTGCTGGCCCGGGTGTCGGCGGTATTACGCCGGGTGGCTATGCCTCCGCCAACGCAGAAGGCGCCTTTGCGTTTTGGCAACGGCTCGTTAGTCATCGATCCAACGGAACGGCAGGTTACGGTTGACGGTGAGTTGATCGATTTAACTCGCACGGAGTTCGACTTGCTGCTTTTTATGGCTTACCGGCCAGGCCGCATCCTGACCACCGAGATAATTTTTGAAAACGTCTGGTCTTATGATGCTGACGCCAATCTTGAAAGTGTGAAATGGTACATTTGGCGATTACGTAAAAAAATTGAAAAAGACTCCAGTGATCCCCAATACATCGTAACGGAACGGGGCGTGGGCTATCGCTTTGTACCGAACTACGGACTGGCCGAATCCGAGTTAAAAAGGTCCCGTCAGTAAAAGTTAGCTATGGCCGAGACCGTTATTTTGATTGTCGATGATCTAATGTTTTTGCCCAACCTGGAAGGCAATCTGCGCCGTCTGGGTTATCAGCCGGTGGTGGCCACAAACAACGCTGATCTCTCCCGAGCCTTGTTCATGGCCCCGGTTTTGACCATTGTCGATCTGTTCAGTCAGGCGTTTGACTGGGAAGCCCTGGTTCGGCTGATCAAAGGGCCGGGCAAAAAGGCCGCCCATGTACCGGTGCTTGGATTTGGTCCCCACGTTGATTTGCACTTGCGGGAGCGCGCCCTGGCCGCAGGGTGTCAGGCGGTCGTGGGGCGTAGCGCTATCGTCAGCCAATTGGCCGGCCTGGTTGAAAAACACAAGTGGGTCATCGACCAGAGTCGCTGCCTTGACTCTCCACCCCCTCTTGTGCAGGAAGGTTTAAACCTATTCAACCGGGGTAAATTCTACGACTGTCACGAGGTCCTTGAAGCAGCCTGGCTGGCCGAACCTGAACCCATCCGGGTGATGTATCAGGGCATTCTGCAAATTGGGGTGGCCTGTTATCATGTGCAGAACAAAAATTGGCCTGGGGCGATCAAAGTGCTGGAGCGAGGTATCCCCAAAACAGGACGTTTTGCCCCGGCTTGTATGGGCATCAATATAGCCAGACTCCTGGAAGATGCCGAAGCAATTCGCCAGGAGCTAGTCCGTTTGGGACCAGAGTGGCAGGGTGAGTTTAACCAGCGACTCTTCCCAACGATAGAATATCAAGAGAATCTTTGATGACGACGCTAGTTGTAATTCCTACCTACAATGAAGCCGAAAACCTGCCGGCTATCACTGCCGAGTTGTTTACCCTGGAACTGCCGGAAGAGCTGCACATCCTGATTGTTGACGATGCTTCCCCCGACGGCACCGGTCAGGTAGCCGATGATCTGGCTCAACGCTGCTATCCGGACCGCCTGCACGTGATTCATCGCTCCGGCAAGTTGGGACTGGGTACGGCTTATGTGACCGGCTTCACCTGGGCGCTGGAAAAGGGGTTTGATTATATCATTCAGATGGATGCCGACTTTTCCCATTCGCCGAGCTATCTGGCCGAAATGCTGGCGAAGATTCCCGACTATGACGTTGTGGTTGGCTCCCGGTACGTCAGCGGCGGCGACCTGGATGAACGGTGGAGTTGGTGGCGCTGGTTTTTGAGCTGGTGGGCCAATTCGGTCTGGACGCGTGGCATTCTGGGCGTCAAAACAAAAGATGCCACCGCCGGCTTCAAATGCTGGCGGCGCAGCGCCTTACAGCGCATCGGCCTGGAGCGGATCAACTCCAACGGTTACGTGTTCCAGGTGGAGATGGCCTATGTTTCGGAGAAGCTCAACTTCCGGATTCTGGAAATCCCCATCTATTTTGAAGACCGCCGCATCGGCCAGAGCAAGATGACGGTGCCGGTTAAAATAGAGGCAGCCCTGCGCGTTTTTGAGATTCGCTGGCGTCATCGCAGCGTCCGGCCGATGTCCCTACCCCGCTCAGCCGAAATTTAGGAGCCTGACGCTTGTCCAAAGCAGTTACCTGGCGGGACCTCCTGGCCGCGCTGATTTTATTGATTCTGCCTCTGCTGCTGTTCTGGTCCGTTACGGTTGGGCCAAACACGCTTCTCCCCGTTGACAATCTCTTTGCTTACGAACCCTGGGCCTCGTACCAGGCGGAATTGGGCGTCGGTTTGCCCCAGAATCAGCTCCTGTCAGACC
>CAYZHI010000349.1:0-603 GCA_964477335.1 uncultured Caldilineaceae bacterium
CTCTTTGGCTCTTTGGCTCTTTGGCTCTTTGGCTCTTTGGCTCTTTGGCTCTTTGGCTCTTTGATTCTTTGAAATGGCTTTTTTTCAGATAGACCTGCACGCTCATACCACCGCCTCCGACGGCGCCTTCAGCCCTACCCAACTGGTCGAACTGGCGGCTGAACGCGGTCTCACCACCCTCGGCATTGCCGACCACGACACGATTGACGGCCTGGCCGAAGCGATGGCCGCCGGCCAGCGGCTGAATATTGAGATTGTGCCGGGTGTTGAATTTAGCCTGCGGCACGAAGCAGACAAACAATTTATCGGCCTGCATCTGCTGGGCTACTTCATCGATCCGGCCACGCCGGAACTGGTGGAGGTGATGGCCAAAGTCCGCCAGGGGCGGATCGAGCAAAAAATCAAGCAGATTGAAAAGCTCCAATCATTCGGTTTTGACCTGTCGGTGGAGGAAGTGCTGGCCCGGGCCGCCGGGGTGCCGGGGCGACCACATATCGCCGCCGTGCTGCTGGAACGAAATCCCGGTAAATTTGCCAATATTCAGCAGATTTTTGATGAATATCTGGCCACTCACGCCAGGGCCCATGTGGGGCGTGACTTTGC
>CAYZHI010000349.1:613-3950 GCA_964477335.1 uncultured Caldilineaceae bacterium
TGACCCTGGCCCAGGCCGTTGCCATTATCAAGGCTGCTGGCGGTGTGCCAGTTCTGGCCCACCCGGGCGTTTATGAGACCAGAGCCGACCCAATTACCGTTGTCCGCAACGCCACAACCGAAGGCGTGGCCGGGGTCGAGGTATATTACCCCTACAACCAGGGACAGCACCCCACCCCAAACCACAGCGGCTGGATTGCGCGCATCGACGCGCTGGCCAACGAACTCAAGCTGCTCAAAACCGGCGGCAGCGACTTTCACGGTCGCAATCACGATATTATTGAACTCGGCGATATGGGCTTGACCACCGTCCAATATTCTGCTTTCAAACAGGGCTGGCAGCAGTTGCATTGGCTTGCCTAAACTACTTTCCTTAAAAGTTCGGCTATTTGGTCAATTGACCCTACTCAATTTGGTTGGATTGTGTTATAGTAAGGTTGAGCCAACTACTCAGTTATGACGATGGCTGACGATATAGTATTAGCCAATAACCGGCATCACCTTCTGTTACGCGGTGAGCGTGGGAACCATCACCTCCCTCCCACCCCTCCATCCAGAGACCGCTATAACAACGGCGTTATAGCGGTCTCTATCTTTGACCAATTGCAGCTATTCAGCCTACCAGGTGACTGGCACTTGACCAGCAAATGAGACACGGTCTGCCACTTGTAACATACTTTATTGAAGCTAAAGTGCCAGTCACCTGAACGCCCTATATTTAGTGATAGTCCACTTTACAGGCTACTAGATACAGTAGTATAATGTCGGCAAGTCGATAATATACACAGCAACCAACAGGAGGGCAGGCAATGACCAAAAAGTTTTCGGTGGCAATTGCAGGCAATATTGGTGTGGGCAAAAGTACGCTGACACGGCTGTTGGCCGATCATCTGGGTTGGACTCCCTTTTACGAAGCCGTGGACGATAATCCCTATCTGGCCGATTTTTACCGGAACATGCCCCAATGGAGTTTTCACTCCCAGATTTTCTTTCTCTCCCGGCGGCTACGGCTAATCCGCAATATGCTCAACCATCCCGACACGGTTGTTCAGGATAGAACCATCTACGAAGATGCCGAAATCTTCGCCCGCAATCTTTTTCAGCGGGGCAATATGTCGGCCCGGGATTTTCAAGTTTATCGCGGCCTGTACGAAGAGTTCATCCAATTTCTACCACCCCCAGATCTGATGATCTACCTCAAAGCCAGTGTCCCGACTCTCATCGAACGGATTCACCGTCGCGGGCGGGATTTTGAACAGGAGGTCTCACCTCTCTACCTGCAGCAACTCAATGAACTTTACAACGCCTGGATTGAAGATTTTACCCTTTGCCCCATCCTGACTGTTCCGGCTGATGATCTGGATTTTGTCCGGTTTGATGCCGATCTGGTCACCATCAAAGAGCAAATTGTCTGCCGGTTAAACGGTCACCAAAAAGTATATGTTTAGATGACCGAATTTTTGGCCCAACAGCCCAAAAAAAGAGCATCGGGCACGCTCCTGCAAAAACTCCGGCCCCGGCTGACCGTCGCCGCTGCAGTTGAACTTATCGAGAAACTGCAAGACAACGTCAACCGGGCGGTGGTAATCGATGCCCAAATCCTGCAACTCATCCTGGCGGCTCTGCTGGGTCGTGGTCACCTGCTGCTGGAAGATGTGCCGGGCATTGGCAAAACCCTGGTGGCCAAGGCGCTGGCCCGCTCGATCAGCGCCAGCTTCAAACGGATTCAATGCACTCCCGATCTGCTCCCCAGCGACATCACCGGTACTACCATCTACAACCAAAAAGAACAGCAGTTCACCTTTATTCCTGGCCCCCTGTTTGCCCAATTTGTGCTGGTCGATGAGATCAACCGGGCCACCCCGCGCACCCAGTCCAGTCTGCTGGAAAGTATGGCTGAACGCCAAGTGACGGTTGATGGCCGGCAGCATCTTTTGGAAGAGCCTTTCTTTTTGATTGCCACCCAAAATCCGGTTGAAACCAGCGGCACCTTCCCCCTGCCGGAAGCCCAACTGGATCGATTTTTGATCTCCCTCAGCCTGGGATACCCGGTTTTTGAGGATGAAGTGCTGATTTTGGAACGAGAAGAACACAGCGATCCCCTCACCGAGATCGACGCCGTACTCTCCACCGCCGACATCCTCGCCCTGCAGGAGTTGGTTCAGGGCATTGGCGTAGTGCGTCCGCTCAAGGAGTACATTGTCCGCCTGTTAACCGCCACTCGCAACCACCCCGATATATTGCTGGGGGTCAGTCCGCGGGGCGGCGTGGCCATGCAACGGGCGGCCCAGGCTATGGCCCTGTTACATCACCGTGACTTCGTCACCCCCGATGACATCAAAACCGTCGCCAGCGGCGTGTTGACCCACCGCCTGATCACCCACGAACGTTCGACCGAGCTGGCCGGCAACACGATCGAAGCTATTCTCAAATCCGTACCGGTGCCGGTTGAGTGAGCTAAATACACAAGTGACCGGCACTTAAAAAAGTGCCGGTCACTTGTACTTAAGGAGCTGAATAATGACCATCCAACCTTTACCACCCCAAAAATTGTACGCTCGCTGTGACCCCCAGCAATTCTCCTTTGACACCACGGCCGAATTGGAGGATTTGGAGGGGCTGATTGGCCAGGCCCGCGCCGTCGAGGCGGTTCAATTTGGCATTGGTATCCGCCGTGAAGGCTATAACCTGTTTGTGCTGGGGCCTCACGGCACCGGCAAATATAGCGCCGTCCGTCAATTTCTGGAGCAGCAAGCTGTCACCGAAGCGACGCCGGCTGACTGGTGCTATGTTAATAATTTTGAAATGCCCCACCGGCCGCGAGCCCTGCAACTGCCCCCCGGTCAGGGAATCGTCTTGCAGCAAGATATGGAGAAGTTGGTCCGAGAACTGCGCACGGCCATTCCGGTCGCCTTTGAAAAGGACGACTACCGCTCTCAAAAGCAGGCCCTGCAAGAAGAATTCGCCGATATGCAGGAACGCGCCTTCAAAGATTTACAGCAGCAAGCCTACGAACGAGAGTTGGCCGTGATCCGCACCCCGGCGGGTCTGGCCTTTGCCCCCTTGAAAGGTGACAAAGTTCTCAAGACCGAGGAGTTTCAACAGTTGCCCGACGCAGACCAGGAGCGCATTCAGGAGGCCATCAGTGATTTACAAACCTACCTCGATGAAACGATCGGCCGAGTCCAGCAGGGGGAGCGAGAGCATCGAGAAAAGATGCGGTCGCTGGATCGAGAAGTAGCCAAATTTGCCGTCGGTCATCTGATTGCCGAACTTCGCCAGAAGTACCATGAACTGCCGGCGGTGATTGCCTATCTTGACGCCGTGGAAAAAGATGT
>CAYZHI010000350.1:0-3942 GCA_964477335.1 uncultured Caldilineaceae bacterium
AACTCGCAGATCGGCCGGGCCGTGCAAGCGCACGGCGGTCATTGTAGTTGGATAGTTCATTATTGTTAACCTCATCTTTGAAAGAGAATTGTCTTTCTCGTTGCTGCGCTTTATCTCGTTCCCAAACTGAGTTTGGGAACGAGATAAAGAGTCATCATTCATCAAAGCGATACCAGCCGCCGTTGTCGATAAAGACCCAATATTTGGCGTCGAGGGGATTGTGGAGGATGGCGCCGCCCTGAAATGCCTGCACTTCGCAGCGAGGGTAGTCGGGACCGCCCAGCTCCTCGTCGCGGGCCTGGCCAATATCGGCACGCAGATCCGGATATTTGCACCACAGCATGCCAAAACCCCGTTTGGGACCGAGCGGGGCACGCGCTTCGGCATCGGCACACCAATATTCCGGGCTGCCGGGCCAGGTATCGCTAAAACGGTATGACTTGTTAGCGCGATTAGCCGCCGGGTCGGGGATGACCGCAGCCCAAACCGGATCAGGGTCTTGCGGACTATCGAACCAGACCATATAACCCCGCTCAAAATATTGGCGAGCGCACAGCCTGTCGCCGACCGGGTTGAGCAGCGGGTAGCCTAACTCGCTGTCGCCGCCGCCCAAAGCCGACCAGATAGCGGCATACCGGTCAGTCGGCCGCAAGCCGGTGTCGCTCCAGCGGGGTGGGGCCGGGGTGAGCGTCGCTGTTGGGGTCGAGGTCGACGTGGGGGTCTGGGTAGCGGTGAGGGTGGGGGTCAGGGTAAGCGTAGGAGTTGGGGTGAAGGTTGGCGTCGGCTCATCGGCCGGGAGTGTGTCACCGGCAGCGTTTGGCGTTAGCGTGGCACATTCGGTCCCGCAGCCGCCGGGACATTCGCCCGGACAAAAATAAACCTCGTTCGAGGCGCAGGGCGGCGGGGTGCAGACTACAATCGGTATATCGGTTGGCGCTAAAGGCAGCGGTGTGTCGGTGGGTAGCCGCGGCGTCGGGGTTAACGTGGGCGGCGGCGGGGTTGGAGTCGCTGCCGTAGGTAGCGGGACTGTAGCCGTCACAAACGGCGTGTCGGTAACGCTTTGCGATACGCTCTGCGCGGGCATGGGGGTGGGGGTTCCGCCCAGCATATACATTAAACCGGCTAGCCCACAAACGCCGGCAACGCCCAAAATTATCAACCCAAATACTATCGGCAGCCAGGGCAACCCTTTTTGAGCAGGCGCATAAACGGGGGGAACAGCCGGAACAGGCGACGGGGCCGGTAGGGGTGAGGGCCGAATCGGGCCAACGTGGGCCACCGTGGCTTCGGGGTCGGGTGGAATCGGCGCGGCGGCGATGGCAGGTTCAAGCCCCTCCACGGCCCGGCGCAAGGCGGCGGCCATCTCGCCGGCGCTGCTGAAGCGATCAGCCGGCTCTTTGGCCAGCGCCTTGAGCAGGACTCGCTCAACCGCTTCGGGAATGTGGGGATTCATCTGGCGGGGGAGCGGAATGGGGTCGGTGATGTGCTTGATGACCACAGCCATAGGGGTTTCAGCTTCATAGGGAACCCGGCCAGTCAGCATTTCAAAGAGCACAACGCCCAGCGAATAGACATCGGTGCGGGCATCCACCGGTAAACCCTGCCCCTGCTCCGGACTCATATAAGCCGGGGTGCCCACGCCAACCCCGGAGCCGGTCAGTTGGACCGAACCTTCGACCATTTTGGCCAGGCCGAAATCGCTGAGGTAGACCCAGCCGCGCTCGTCAATCAAGATGTTGCTGGGCTTGATATCGCGGTGCAAGATGCCGCGCTGGTGGGCGTTATCCAGAGCGCCGGCAATTTGCTCGATGAGTTTGAGCGCCCGGGCCGGCGACATCGGCGAGCCGAGCTGGTCGTGGAGGGTGCCGGCCGGGACGTATTTCATCACGATGTAGCTGATATTGCCTTGTTTGCCAAAATCGTACACCGGCAGGATGTTGGGGTGGTCGAGTTGGGCGATAGCCTGGGCTTCGCGGGTAAAACGTTCGGCAAAGCCGGCTTCGTGCAGAAAATAGGGCGGCAGGATTTTGATGGCGACGGCGCGATTAAGCGACGGCTGGAAGGCTTTGTAAACGGTCGCCATGCCCCCCTTGCCAATCTGTTCGACGAGTTGATATTGTCCGAGGGTCTGGCCAATCATCGATTCCATAGCTGCTTGCCTCATAAAATTGGATGGGGGAGGTGAGATAGAGGATAGGTGGTTTATGATGCGTGATTATTGCTCCTGGTTTGGGCTGGTTATTGGTGGTAGTTGCCACTTACCGGTTGCGTCTCTGTGAAGAGCGAAAGAGCGGGCGATGGCCTGACGGTTGAGGGGACCGTAGATATGGGGAAACAGCAGATCAGGCTCAGGGATAAATGTCCTCGGATTGACCAGGGCAGGTGACACGGCTGGTTCAAATTTGAGGGGCGCACTCAGGCGGGTGGGGTCGATTTCCAACACCAGCAGGTCAGCAGCCAGGCTGGCAAAGAAGGCGTTGGCTATTTCCAACAGTGTATCCAGGCCCGAGGTGCAGTGAATGAAGCCCTCGGTAGCAAGTGACTCAGGCCGGTAGGGGCTGTTTTCGGGCTGCCGGTGAAAGTAATCAGCTGGCGTAAGGTGGTAGATTGGCTGAGATTGGCTGCTCATAGTGAACTTATGATACACCCGCGCGACTGGATGTCAAAGTTTAGTTAACGCGGCATTGATTGGCAGAAATTTACTTGGGGTGAATTAAGCCAGGTAAGAGAGCAGAATACTTAAACCATACAGCGCAAAGAGCGGCGCCATCACCAGGGCCATATTGAACGGGTCAACGGTGGGGGTAATCATCGCGGCCAAAATGGCGATGATGATCACGGCAAAACGCCACTGCCTCAGCAGGAGTTGGGGCGTCACCAGACCGACTTTGGTCAGGATAAAAAGAATTAGCGGCGTTTCAAAACTAACACCAATCCAAAATATGATCGAGGTCACAAAGGGGATATATTTTTGGGACTGCCACTCAGCTCTGAAGATATCGTCCTGAAAGGTGCTCAGGAAACCGATGGCCGTGGGAATCAGGATAAACCAGGCAAAAGCGACCCCAATCAGAAAGAGCAGGGTGGCCACCGGAACACCCCAGCGCACATACCGCTTCTCGTTCTCCTCCAGGCCTGGCAATACAAACATCAGGAATTGATAAATCAGAAAGGGCATCGCCAAAACCAGTCCGCCCATCAAGGCGACCCTGAAGAAAATAGCAATACCCTCAGTTGGTCCTAGAATCTGTAATTTCTCGCCATAAGGCCTGATCAGGAGAGTCAGAATTTGATTAGTAAAGGCGGCAGCCAGAAAAGTGCAGACGAGAACAGCGATGGCCGACTTGATGAGCCGGTTACGCAGCTCCTCCAGATGTTCCAGGAGGGTCATTTGTCCGGCCAAATGATGGAAGGTTGACGGATCCGGCGAGGACATAATGCTACTCATTCACTGCCTCAGCCGGAGCGGTAGCCGGTGGGGCAGGCTGGGGTATGGGAGACGGTGGTTTAATATGTTTGTCTTCTTCGGTTAAACCGTGGGAGGAGGACTCTTGCCAGGCCCGTTGAGTTTCTTGGGTGGTTTCAGCCAGTTCCTGGCGGGTCTTCCGTAGTTCTTCAATCTGGGTGGTTGTTTCGGACGTAACTTCGGCCTTAGTCTGGTTGATTTCTTGCTTTAATTCGTCAAACTCTTGGCGGGTTTTCTGGAGTTCTTCCAAACGAGCGGCTACGGTAATTTCCCGCTGCCATTCGGTTAGTAACCCCTGCGACATATTCCGCAAATCAGCTATAGTTTTGCCAAGTTTGACCGCCATTTCGGGCAGGCGGCGCGGCCCAAACACCATCAGGGCGATGATAAAAATCAGAATTAACTCTGGAAATCCGATCCCTAAAATATCCATCCAACAGTTCGCGGCTCACTGCTTTACCCAGGCACCTTAAGCA
>CAYZHI010000351.1:0-3929 GCA_964477335.1 uncultured Caldilineaceae bacterium
CCAACCTCCGGCGTCGCTTGACCAATATGGGCGATTTGTACCTGCGCGCAGAACTGCTGCAGCAGCAAATCGACGAAATTCTGCGGGCGGCCCGACCTGGCTCGGCCAGCCTGGCCTCTATCGAAACGCCGCCAATTCCCTCGGCCATCGCCCTGGCGGTTGACTCGCTGGAAAAACAGGCGGCCGACTGGCAACAAAAATTAGCCAACCTGAACCAACAACGTCGATTGCTCGGTCTCAACAGTCCGGTTGAATTGACCACCACCATCAACTATGTGCAGCGGGAACTGGATCGGATTGAGTATGAGTTGGTCAGCCTGCGGGAAGGGACAGAGACGCCTCTACAGCCCGAACTTCAACCGGTTGCCGCGCCAATTCCGGCCCCGCCACCCATCGAGGCTGTCAGAGTCGCCCGGGCTTTTACCCAGGAAATGCCCGTCCAAAAGCCGGCCGAGCCTGAATTTGGCGATGTAGTCGAGGAAGTTGATGAGATCACTGTAGAGCCAGCCGAATCAGCCGGGCCAGACATTGAAACTGAAGAAGAGCAAGACGCCGCAATACCTTAATAAACAGGACTTACGCAGGGCATGTCATTTCGAGGAGCGAAGCGACGAGAAATCCCTGATATGGCCGTTTGCAAAGGAACTTCTCAGGGATTTCTCGCTCATTCTTCGCTCGAAATGACATTTAAACGCCCAACTGCGTAAGTCCTAATAAATAGACTTTGAGTTCCTCAGTATTATCCGATCCAAGGGCCACAATATGCAGGGGCGTTCGGCCGAACGCCCCTACGAGATGCAGTATTGCCCCAAGTTGGCGTACATCGCCGGCAGCGGCTCAGTAAGCCCCGCTGCCGAACAACACTCTGGGCACGGTTTGCCACAGAATCTTGGTATCCAGCCCCAGCGACCAGTTTTCAATGTAGTATATGTCGAGCAGGGCCATCTCGTCGAAGGTGAGTTCAGACCGGCCGCTAACCTGCCACAGCCCGGTAATGCCGGGCGCGATTTCCAGCCGCCGCTTGTGCCACTCCTGATACTCTGCCACTTCGGCCGGCAGCGGCGGCCGGGGACCGATCAGGCTCATATCCCCCCGTAAAACATTATAAAGCTGGGGTAGTTCATCCAGGCTCAGGCGGCGCAACCAGCGGCCCAACCGGGTGACGCGGGGGTCAGCCTTCATCTTGAAAATTGGACCATCGGCTTCGTTGAAAACTTTAAGCGATTCTAGCTGCTCCTCCGCATCTTCAACCATCTAGCGAAACTTGTAGAGATTGAAGCGCTGGCCATTCTTGCCGACTCGCTCTTGTTGGAACAGCACCGGCCCGGGCGACTCCATTTTAATCATCAGCGCAATCAAGCCCATCAACGGGGCAAACAGCACCAGGGCAGTAGCCGAAAAGACAACGTCGATGCTGCGTTTGATCAGTTGGTTGAGGCCGCTAATTCCCGGTTCTTTCAGCCCAATCATCGGCACGCCGGCCACTTCTTCCACGTGCATCCGGTTGAGTGTCATCTGGAACAGGTCAGGCACAATCCGGGTCCGGACATTCTCGCGCTCGCACTGAGCCATCAAATTGACAATTTTGCGGTGGTACTGCCAGGGCAAGGTGATGATTACCTCGTTGATCTCTTCCTGGTCCAGAATATCGGCCAAATTGGTGGTGCTGCCCAGGGCCTTGAAACGGCCGATATCGGTTTCGCCCTTGACCGGGTTGTCATCCAAAAAACCAACAATCTGGAAGCCGCTTTCTGGGTTAGCTACCATTGCCCGCATCACAGTGCGGCCCACCTCGCCGGCCCCCACAATCAACACCCGCCGGGTGCCGATCCCCTGCCGCCGCAGCCGTCGCTGCAACAGCACTTTCAGCAATCGGCTGATGCCCAGCAGCGCCACCGCCAGTAACCCGGCATAGATGAAGATAATCCGGGAGTAAAAAGCCGGCCGGTAGAGGAAGATGATGACAATCATGATGACGATGCCGGTGGTGGTGCCGTTGACGATGGCGTAAAATTCGTCGAACCAGGAGATTTTGCGGCGCAGGCGATAAACGCCGTGCTGGCGATAAACCAGAATGAGCAGCAGCGTAAAAATAGCCACAAAGGGCAAGTAGACTTGATAGGGGACATTGAAGGCGGGATCGACGGCCCGGAAAAGCTGCAGGTCGTACCGGACCCAATAGGCCAACACAAAAGCGGCGTTGATGAGGAGAATATCGATCAACACCCAGGTGGTCGTGGCGAGTCTTTGGTTGGAAAACAAAATTTCTTCCAGACGTTTCACAACGCCAACACCTTCCGGTAAACGGCTACGGTTTGTTGAGCCGTTTGTTCCCACTGAAACCTGGCCGCCCGTGCTCGTCCTTGCGCCGCCATTGCCGCTCGGCGGTCGGGTTGGCTCATCAGTTGAGCCATCGCCTCGGCCAACCTATCCGGCTCGGTCGGATCGACGAGTACAGCCGCGCCATCGGCGCCAGCCACCTCCGGCAGCGATGAAACTGTGCTGGTGATTACCGGCGTCGCGCAGGCCATTGCTTCTAACACCGGCAACCCAAACCCCTCAAAATGGGAGGGGTAAATAAACAATGAGGCCGCATTGAACCATTGGGGCAGTTCTGACTGAGGCACATAACCAGGAAAATGAACCACCCCGGTCAACTCAAGCGCCTCGACCAATTGGAATACCTTAGTATAATACCAACCTTTGCCTCCGGCAACAATGAGCGGCGGCGCGGTGGGGTCCAGTTGGCGCCAGCGGGCGTAGGCCCGGATCAAGCCATCGACATTTTTGCGCGGTTCCAGCGTGCCCAAAAACAGGATAAAGGTGTCGGGCAGACCGCGGCTGGCCTTGAAGGCGGCCACTTCGGCCGCAGGCAGGGGTCGAAAAGCCGGGTCGACGCCGCAGTAGATGGTGTGGACTCGTTCCGGCGGCGCGCCCAGCAAGTTGATGACATCCTGGCGGGTGCTTTCGGAGATGGTGATGATCGCCCTGGCTCGCCTGACCGAACGGGCGGTAAAGGCGCTGAGATACCAGCGGTTGAGCGGGCGGAACGCGTCGGGATAGCGCAAAAAGCTGAGATCGTAGATGGTGATTACAAAAGGGCAGGGCGCGGCCACGGGCGCTACAAAGGCCAGAGCGTGCAGCAAATCGACTCCAGCCTGGCGCAAGGCCAGCGGCTGGAGGAACTGCTCCCAGAAAATGCGGACGACGGGCCGGTGGGTGGGTAGTCGGCTGCGATGGAGAGTTAGGGCTGGCGCTTGAAAGGCCGGGTCGCTCAAGAAGACGTGGTAGCGCCATTCTGCCGGCGACAGCCGGGCCAACTGCCGCAGCAGATTGACCTGATACCAGCTAATCCCGGCGCCCCGGTACGACTGGCTCAGCGAGAGCAAGTGCGCGTTCAAGCCGATGTGGGTGGGTTGGTTCATCGGCTCGATTATAGCATAGGTTGAAAAGGAGAGTGAATCGGGTGGGGTATAAAACTACTTCCGCCCAAAGTCCGCCCAGATCTGCCCCCACTTGTCTGTATCCCATTCCAGCAATTCGTTCAAATAAACGTTATTTTCCAGCCAGGCCAGCGCCCGGTCGGCCAGCGCCCAGACTGGCTCCGTTGCGGCGGTGCGGGGGAGTTTGGAGCGGACCTGCTTTTGCCTGACCCAACTCAGGGCGGTGCGGGAGTCGGAGTAGATAGGGCTGGTTTTGCCTTCTTTTTGCAGCAGGGCCAGGGCGTGGACAATCGCCAGGAACTCGCCCAGGTTGTTGGTGCCGTTCTCCAGCGGGCCAACGTGGAACAGCTCCCGGCCGGTTTCGGTGTGGACGCCCCGATACTCCAGGTTGCCGGGGCTGCCGTCGCAGGCCGCATCAACGGAGATGCTGTCGGCGATGACCTCGGGGGGCAGGCTGAACGGGGTCGCTTTGCCGATGAACTGCTC
>CAYZHI010000352.1:0-3922 GCA_964477335.1 uncultured Caldilineaceae bacterium
GTGTATGCGCTGGTGGCCCTCTTCTCGGTCATCACCTTGCCAGTTGAGTTGGATGCCAGCAGCCGGGCCAAGCAACTGTTGTACCAGTACAATATTGTCGACAAACAGGAACTGGCCGGAGTCAGCAGCGTGCTCAATGCCGCCGCCTGGACCTACGTGGTGGCAGCCATTGCCGCTTTGCTCGAGCTGGCCCGCTGGATCTTCATCCTCACGGCGAGAAGAGATTAAACCGCATCTAGCAGTCTGTCGGAGAGGTAATTTTGCCAGACTTCGGAAGTCTCAAAACTTCCGAAGTCTTTCTCCGACAAGCCGCTAGAGCGAAAAAGACGCAGACCTCTAATTTTGATTTAATTATCCCATAGTAACATAAACTTGGCAGAGACGTAGCGCAGCGTCTCTGCCCATTCACCAGATTATCTCAACCCACCAACTTACGCTTTGTATCTATCCTATTAACAAAAAGACACCCAAGTAAGAAGCCTTTAGCCAGATTTAGAGGAGGTAACTTTGTCGCAAATTCGGATTATCCTGTTTGGGGCGCTTATTTTTGTTTTTTCGGCTTGCAGTCTATCTTCTCTGCCCTCGCTCACTGACCTCACCCAGTCAGATGAAGCCGAACCAGAGATGGTAGAAACCCAGGTTGCAACCGAGTCGGATGCTCAGATTGAAGAAATTCAAGTTTCGCAAGCACTGCCCACCCTGGCGCCGGCCCCAACCGCTTTACCGCGTGAGGCCATCGCCGAGGCGGATGCCGAAGAACTTCTCCTCATTAACCTGTATGAGCGAGTTAATCCCACGGTCGTCAACATTGTAGTCACGGTGGATGAATCCATTGAATTGAACGCAGATCAACTTTTCCCCGCGCAGGGTCAGGGTTCCGGTTTTATTTATGATACCGCCGGCCATATTGTTACCAACAACCATGTTGTAGCCGAGGCCAAGAAACTCGAGGTGACCTTTTATGATGGCACTACGGTTGAAGCAAAAGTAGTTGGAACTGACCCCGACAGCGACCTGGCCGTAGTCAAAGTTGACGTGGCCGCGGCGAGTCTGCGCCCGGTTACCTGGGGCGACTCAGACAAAGTGCTGGTTGGTCAGCGAGCGGTGGCCATCGGCAACCCCTTTGGGTTGGAAGGCACCTTAACCAGCGGCATCGTCAGCGCGCTGGGGCGAAGCCTCCCCACCGAAGAAGGCGCCTTTCGTATTCCGGAGATCATTCAAACTGATGCGGCCATTAATCCGGGTAATTCTGGCGGTCCCCTGCTCAACTCTCAGGGGGAAGTGATTGGCATCAACACGGCCATTGTCCCCCGGCAGTCCGGGTTCGGGGAGCGTAGCTTTTTAGGGGTTGGCTTTGCCGTGCCGGCCAATCTTGTCAAACGGGTAGTGCCCAGCCTGATTGAAAACGGCAAGTACGAGCATCCCTGGATTGGTTTCTCCGGCAACAGCGTTACTGCTGAAATCGCCAAAGCGATGAAATTGTCGGAAATCAAAGGTGCCCTGGTGGCAGAAGTGATTTCCGGCAGCCCAGCCGACAAGGCCGGCTTGCGGGGCGGCACCCGCGAAGTGAGCGGCGTCAACACCCTACTTGGTGGCGACGTAATCATCGCCCTAGAGGATGAAGCGATCGATGATTTTGACGACCTCATCTCATTTCTCAGCCGGCGCGGCACAGTCGGCGAAACAATCACGGTGACCATCATTCGAGAAAACAAAATTCAGACCGTTGAATTAACGCTGGAAGCTCGCCCCAAAACTGCCGAGTTGAATTAAACAGTTGAATTACACTATAAGTTAGCTTTTTGGCCCTGGCTCAAGTGAGTCGGGGCCAATTTTTTTCCTGCCAGGCCACCCTAAAGCCTGCCTTTTGGTCGCGGCGGGCTGTTTTTATTTTTGCGCTTCAGGCCGGGGGGAGTATCATAGTCGTTTGATGTAATTCTTGGTGTGCAAAGAGAAATAAAGTGATTAAGCAAATGCCCTCAGCAACCACAAAGGATTTCACACTTCCTCTGGAGGCAAACCTGGTTATCCAGAACGCCAATTTCCATCACCTTTATTGGGATGTGGCCTGGTTTGGTCTTATTTTTGGCAGCACTCTGTCATTTTTGGCCGTTTATATTGCCAGACTGGGCGCCGAAGGCTGGCAAATCGGTCTTTTAACGGCCGGACCAGCGCTGGTCAACTTGTTTGTTACTTTACCGACTGGCCGCTGGTTAGAAGGACGCCCCCTGGGACCGGCCGTAACCCAGGCCGCTCTCTGGCATCGACTGGGCTACTTCATTCTCATCCCTCTCCCCCTGCTCTTGCCGGAGTCGCTCCAGGTTGGGGCTATCTTGGGCCTGACTCTACTGATGGCTATTCCCGGCACGGCGCTGGCAATTGGCTTTAACGCCTTGTTGGCGACCGCGGTGCCGGTTGAGAAACGGGGCGAGGTAGTTGGACGTCGGAACGCCCTCCTGGCCGGCACGACCATCCTCTCTTTTGTTTTCAGCGGCTGGCTGCTGGACTGGCTACCCTTTGAATGGGGTTATGCCACGGTTTTCCTGCTGGGCGCCCTGGGCGGGACGATGAGCACCTATCACCTTTACCGGGTGCGGGTGTCAGCGCCGGCCCAATTCCAGATGCAAGCTCTCAAAGACCGGGCCCAGCCGGAACGAATGGCCGGTTTCAGCGGAACTGCGCCTCAGCGACTCACCATGGGGCTGCGCTTATGGTTGAGTTGGCGGCCGGCCGGCATCACCCGAAGCCTGCAGCAGGTTTCGGGCCAATATCGGCGGACTATGGGCGCCTTCTTTATGTTTCACTTCAGCCAGTTACTACCGGCCGCCTTGTTTCCCATCTTCTGGGTGCACGAAGTAAATCTGACCGACGGTGAAATTGGCTGGCTTAGCGCCATTTTCTACCTGACCATGCTGGTGACTTCGCCTTTGTTAGGCCCCTTAACCAGCCATTTTGGGAACTATCGTCTGACCGTAGCCGGGGCGTTACTGCTGGCCTTGTATCCCCTGCTAAGCGCCTTAAGCTTCGACATCAAATTATTGCTCGTAACCAGTATGATTGGCGGGGTAGTTTGGGGACTTTTGAGCGGTTCACTCTCCAACCGGCTATTAGAAATTATCCCGGCCGAGCAACGCCCAATCCATCTGGCGCTGTATAACCTGGCCCTCAATCTGGCGACGCTGATCGGGACGATGCTGGGGGCCTATCTGGCCGATTGGGTTGGTTTGCGCGAAGCCCTGTTGGTTGTGGCAGCCCTACGGTTAATTAGCGGCTTTGCCCTGGCTCGCTGGGGCTGAACCATTGGTCCTCTTGTTGTTTCAAGGCTGCTGGGTTATAATTCTGAGGTTAGTAGGCTGCGCTCGGCCGGTCATAAATGACATCGGTTTGGCTTCATACAAATAGATTATGTTGCAATCGGACCGACTATTTAGCACCATTCACCTGCCCAATCGTCTGAATTTAACTGCGTTGGTAGTAACTCTGTGTCTGCTGGCTTTCCTACCAACTCGCCTCCAGGCCCAGGAACCTCAAATTCGCTTTGAGCGGCTCACCCTTGAAGATGGCTTGTCCCATGGAACAGTTTTCTCCATTGTCCAGGATCAGGCCGGCTTTATGTGGTTCGGCACCCAAAGCGGGTTAAACAAATACGACGGCTATCACATAACCGTTTACAAAAACGATCCGCTGGACCCAAACACAGTGTCGAATGATAACGCCGGTAATCTTTTCATCGACCGGGCCGGCATTATCTGGATTGGCACCTGGGGCGGCGGCCTGAGTAGACTCGATCCGCGCACCGATCAATTCAGCCATTACCGCAATGACCCGGCCGATCCTACCAGTCTCAGCGCCGATCGCGTTCAAACCATCTTTGAAGACAGCCGGGGCGACCTGTGGGTGGGTACGTCGGGCGGCGGTCTCA
>CAYZHI010000353.1:0-3909 GCA_964477335.1 uncultured Caldilineaceae bacterium
GCCAACCTGCGCGCCGGCATCGAGCGGCGACGACTGCCGGATGGCCAGGAAAAACTGGTGCTCTGCGCCGGCGTCCGCAACTTTAGAGAGCCATGGGCCCGGGATTTTGGCTTTGCCAGCTTTGGGCTGATGGAATTGAAGGAATTTCAGGTGGTTAGAGAGACGCTAGAGGTTTTTCTGATCAACCAGCGACCGTCAGGCCAGTTGCCGGTAAAGGTTCACTCCACCAACGTGGTCAGCCGCTATCTCCATTCCTTATTTGAACGGCAGCAACCAAATTACACCCCGATCAGGCCCAAATATGTTACCGCCCACAACACTATCTCCCTGGACGGCAATGCCTTACTGGTCATCGCTGCGCTCAATTACACCGGCCAGGCCAACGATGGCGAATTTGCCCGCTGGCACTGGTCGGCGCTGAAACGGGCCGTCGCCTGGTTGGAGGGGCACGCCCTGGAAGCGGATGGGCTGCTCCACCAGGCGGCCTTTGCCGACTGGGCCGACAGCATCGCCCGGCGAGGCCGGGTGCTGTATACCAATGTCCTGTATTGGAAAGCGCTGGTTGAGTTAGCCGCCGCGGCCGCAAACTATGGCGCGCCGCACGACGGCCAATATTTTGCAGCAAAAGCCCAACACGTTAAAGATTCAATCAACGATCACTTTTGGCGACCCGACCTGGGCTATTATGTGACTAACCAGGTTTTTGACAACCTCAGCAGCAGCGGCAACCTGCTGGCTATTGCCTGGGGCCTGACCACGCCCCAACAAGGCCACGCCATCTTGGACAATATGGAACAATTCGAGATGGCCAAAATCGTGCCGACTCAAGTGGTTCATCGCGCCTATCCCCGCAAGTTCATTGCCCTGGAGAATCGGTTGGGCGGGATAGCCCATTATCACACCTCGGCCTCGTGGCTGTGGCTGGGCGCCTGGCACGTTATTGCCGCTACCCGGCTAGGCCGGTTGAGCGAAGCTGAAACATTGCTGTGCCGTATCTCCAAGGTCATCGTTAGAGATGGAGCGGTGCATGAAGTTTACGATCCGCTGGGCCACTACCTCTCAACCTTCTGGTACACCTCCGAAGCCCCGCTGACCTGGAGCGCCGGCATGGTTGTCCACGCTCATTTTGTCTACCGGCGGCACATGGCCCGGCAGAGCGACTGGCATGAGACCAGTGTCGACGCCGGCTGCGCCGCCGACTTATAGCGTTTCTTTTTGGGATGGAGTCAATGCCTGAGTCCGGCAAATTTCTCCCCGCCGAATAGGGCTACCTGGCTATGCTCATGCAAGAGTCGAGAATTTATTGAGGGTAACCAAGACGATGATGAATGGGGAAATCAAAGACAATCTCAAGGCCAAAGCGGTTGCTGGCTACAAGCAGGCCAACGGCTATAGTTTTGGCGTTCTGGAAATCCTGGTCAATGCTGTCCACCGGTTCACCGAGGTTGGAGCCACCCAGTCGGCCGCGGCCATTGCCTATTATGCGCTCTTTTCCATTTTTCCGCTGTTATTGTTCCTGTTGGCGATTGCCAGTTCTGTCTTGAAAAGCCCTGAAGTTCAAGAACAAATCATGACCTATGTGCAGGAGTTCCTGCCCGGTTTTGAGGAACTGGTTCAAAATAACATCGAGCAGGCGCTCAGTCTGCGGGGCACGGTTGGCGTGCTGGGCATGATCGGGTTATTGTGGGCGGCGATGTCGGTGTTTTCGGCGCTGGCCTATAATATAAGCCTGGCCTGGCGCAACGCCCGGTCCCGCAACTTTTTGGAACTGCGGTTCATGGCCATCGTCATTGTGGGGGGGTTAGTAGTCTTAATGGTTTTGGCTTCGCTATTCACCACCGTTAACGATATTTTATCGCAACTTAAAGTGCCGGTATTTGGCAGTGTTTCCATCCACGACTCGATTTTATGGCAAGTGGGTTCTCGATATGTTCCCCTTTTTCTGGTCTTCATGTCATTTTTGTTCCTGTATTGGTGGGCGCCCGGCACTAAAGTCAAATGGCGAGAGGCGGCCTGGGGGGCTATTGTGGCGACCATTGGTTTTGAGTTGGCCAAAAAGGGATTTAGCTGGTATCTGACCAGCGGCTTCGCTATGCAAACCCTGGTCTATGGCTCGCTGGGTACGGTTATTGCCCTGATGCTGTGGATTTACGTGTCGGCGCTGGTGATTTTATTTGGGGCGCACATCAGCGCAGCTATCGGTCATCGTCGCGAGGCCAACCAGCAAAAAAAACAGGGGCATAAGCCCCTGTTTGAGTAACGGCAAAAGTTGTTTAGTTGTTTCCGTTCTACAAAATTTCGCCAGATTTGGCCTTGACAAAGTAACCCTGGCAGGCTTCCTCGATCAACTCCGGGGTCATTCGCAGCGGCTCGCCGGCATACTCACAGATAACTTTTACGGCCTTCAAAATGTCGCGCGGATGAACCGACTGCAACGGCTTGCCGGTTTTGCGGTACCACTCATTCAATAAGTACAGGAAAGATTCCCGGTCGACTTCCGGAAAACCAAGCGTTTGGGCCTGGTTGGCAAAAATCTGGTAAAACATACGCTCATCCGGGCCAAAGACGCCCACTTTAAGCTGAATCCGGCGCAGAAAAGCGCCGTCAACCAGATCATCCGGATCCAGGTTGGTGCTGAAAACCAGAAGTTGTTTAAAGGGCACCTCAAAGGTTTGCCCGGAGTTGAGCCGCAGGAAGTCGATTTCTGTTTCCAGGGGGACAATCCAGCGATTCAATAACTCGGTGGGGCTAATCTGCTGACGGCCAAAGTCGTCGATCAGAAACATGCCGCAGTTAGCTTTCATCTGCAGCGGAGCTTCATAAAATTTGCCCACCGGTTCATAACGCAACTCCAGGTGGTCCATCTTTAACTCCCCGCCCACCATCACCCCGGGACGTTGAATAAGCGCCCAGCGATTGTCAGCTTTTCCTCGTTCCTCGGTTCGGCTGATTTTGTGGATCAGGTGATCATAGAGCTGAATTATCCCGCCACCGACGGTGACAGCATAAGGCATCCAGATAGGTTCATTGTTGCCGAGTAATTTGGCGATGGCTTCAGCAATGGTGGTTTTGCCATTACCGGGTGGTCCATACAAAAAGATAGACGTACCGGCATTGACAGCCGGTCCAATCCGGCGGTCAAAATCATTGGGCAAGATCAGATGGCTCAACACTTTCTGAACCTCGGCTCGAGTCACCTTTCTGATGGTCGCCTGGGCATAAACAGATTTATCGTATTTTTCAAGGGGAACAGGCGCCGGACCGACATATTGGGTCCGCTCAAAGGCCTCCTTAGCCCTCTCCCGACCGGCGTCGGTTAAGCTATACACGTAGCCACGCCGGCCCAGGCTGCCCACCGCTTTGGACACTTCAACCAGGTGTTCTTGTTGAAGCCAGGCCAGCATATCATCGAGCAGACGATAAGGCAACTTGATGACTTCCTCGGCATGGGTGGCGCTAACTTCACCTTCGGTATAGGTCAACCGCAGCAAGATATCGGTGACCAGCGGTTGAGGTATATCTAGCTCCTCCAGCGAGGGAGGCGGCATCAACAGTTCGGCCATCCCCTTGAAGCGGGTGATAGCCGGCACATCCAACATCCCAGTTCTGGGAATGGGCGCCGCCTCAGCCGCGACTCCGCTTTTGGCCAGTTGTTTTAAGCTGCCGGTGGTGGACATCGCCATAAATTCTTACTCCCGTCTCGCTGCGTTGCTTGCCAGCAAACAGATACACCTTAACATTTTCACTTGCTCATTATACTAAAAGCCTGCTAAATTGTCGAGAATTTGCTTTAAGGTGAAAGTACTATTGCCCAGGATGGCGAATGGTTAAACGCTCATGTTAAATACAAGTACATAGTAACTTTTGGTGCTAGTTTTAGAGACTGAATTCAGCGATGGATAGAGGGAC
>CAYZHI010000354.1:0-3858 GCA_964477335.1 uncultured Caldilineaceae bacterium
GCGCAAGGCCTTGCGCCCCTACATAATAAGCACTTGTTCTGAACATGAGCCGCCCTCTTTTGCTGCCGTTAACCCTGACCCTGGCGCTGATTGCTTTTTACCAACTCGCCGAATCCTCACCCATTATGTCGATGATCCCGCTGGGGATCGTCGGGGCCATCTTTGGAGCGGTTAGCGGGATTATCTTCGGCTTATTGACTGTCAAATGGGACAGTTGGCGAGTTCTCCTGGCCGGCGCCGTTGCGCGGTGGCGCTGGCAAACAGTTTAAAGCCGGATTTGACGGTTTTGCTGGGCGATTATGTCTGGCAAGATGTGGAAGCTGTTTTCGAGTTGGCCCCGGTTCTGGCCGGCCTCAATGCCCGCTACGGCGTTTTTGTCGGCATTGGCAATCACGATATCTGATACTGCTTTTCCACGAACTGGAAATGGTTGAAGACAGGACGATTGGGAATCAGGTCGGAGATCGATAGAACTGACCAAGTAGGGGATAGAGTGGCAGACCCCGCCTGGCTCAGGCGATGGCACCCGGTAGATTGAGCACATAACCCACCCCCCGTTGGGTCAGAAGCAGTTGCGGGCGGGTTGGGTCGGCTTCGAGCTTTTGGCGCAACCAACAAATGTGTACATCCAGGGTTCGGGTGTCACCCAAATAGTCGGTCTGCCAGACCTCTTTCATAATCCTGGCTCGACTAACAACTTGACCGGGATGCCGCATCAAAATTGCCAGGAGGCGGGCTTCCTTTGGCGTAAAGTCAACTGGCGGCGCGCCGTTACCCAGATACAGACGGCGACCTTCTAACCTCAACAAACCAGCCTGGATCTTCATTTTCCTACCTCCCTCCTTGATGAAGTTATCCCGTATTATAGCCCCAAAACCTTACATTCAAAATTAAGGTTGTTAAAAATATTAAGAGGCCGCAGTCAGCAACAACCATCAATTGGCCGGGACATGGCGTCCCAAAAAGAGAACAACCCTCAAAACAGATTTCGAGGGTTGTTTAACCAGTGATGAAATGCATTAGCTAAATGGCTGCCTTAGCCGCTCCCAAGTGGCGCGGCAAAAAGGAGATAAGCAATAAATATCCCGGCGGCAAAGGCGGCCAAAACCAGCAGCCAGAACTGCAAATCGTGGTGTGTTTCTAGCCAAGGGATGTGCGGCGTTTGCTGGCGGGGTTGTCTGAAATTCCAAAACAACAACCCAACTAAAACAAAAATAATTGTGACCACCAGCAAAAATGGAGCAATTAGGGCAAACATACGCCATCCTCACCAGACTAATTGTTGAAGTTACGGTCAATATACCATCGTTTGGGCGTGACCATCCATAAACAAAACGGGGGTTCTACTTAATCTAGGCTTGGCCGTCTGGCTCAGGCGGGGACTCGACCTGGCCCACCTTACTGGCTGATGATAGGGGTAGCCAGATGGTAAATTCACTACCCTGGCCAGGCTCACTGACAACCTCTAACCGGCCGCGATGCGCCGCAATGAGATCTTGAGCAATCGTTAAGCCCAGGCCCAAACCCTGGGGAAAGCGACGCCCTGGCTGCGCCCGGTAGAACGGCTCAAAAATGCGCTCCTTCTCGGCAGGAGGGATGCCCAAGCCGGTATCACTAACCTTTAACCACACCTGCTCCTGGTCAGTCCCGGCGGCCACTGTGATCGTGCCGCCCGGTTCGGTATATTTGATGGCATTGCTCAATAGATTGCCCAGCACCTGCGCCAACCGGTCAGGGTCAATTTCCAAAATAGGCAAGGCATCGGGGATACTCTCTTGCCAATGCAGCCTTTTGAGCTGGGCAGCCTCACGCCAGGTAACGATGGTGCAAGCCAGCCATTCAGATAGAACGGTGGGTTGAAAGTTAAGTTCGAGCGCGCCCAAAACCTGATCATGGAGTTCGGTCAAATTGGCCAGCAGTGGGTGCAGCCGGTCGGTTTCGGCGGCCATCCCCTCCAGTAGCCGCCGCCGCAGGCTGTCGTCTTCGTCAGCGCCATTGATGAGCGCTTCAATAGCCGCTTGCAACGCCCCGATGGGCCGGCTGATCTCGTGGACTACATTGGCCAGCATCCGTCGCCGGGCTTCTTCCATCAGCCGGAGCCGTTCAATCAACGTATTGAAGGCGCGCAGCAGCATTTTGATTTCTTGCGGCCCGCGTTCCGGCAGCGTTAGCCACTGTCGCCGGTTGGCCACGCTATAGATAGCCTCGGTTACCTGTCGCAGCGACCGTTCCAAATCAAAGGCCAAAACCAACCCCGTGGCTATCCCCAGGAGCAACTCACCGGCTAAAACCCCGGCGATAATATAACGTAACCGCACAAATTGTTCGTTAACATCCGACAGTTGCCGGGTGAGGTGCACAATCCCCAGCATTTGTTGGTTAGCGTCAAAAATAGGAACCAGAATATCGGCCTGCTGGACGGGCAGCTTCCGGTTGTAAATGATCTGAACACGACGGTCGCCGCCCAAGATGTTGGCCAGGTTGGGCAAATCCACCGGCTGCCCCACCTCCTGGGGGTAGTCGACCTCGCTGGAAGTGATGAATTTGCCCGATGCATCCAACAACATGACCTCGGATTGCTGATGGAGACCTATCGTCATCACAAAGAGGTGGGCGGCTACCGGGTCCTGCCAGATGCCGGGTTGCTGGGCCGCAATCTGGGCCGTTACCGCGCCCTGACGGGTCAATTCGTTAGTAAGATTGTTGATTAACACCTGGGTTTCCAGAGTGTAGATCAACACGATCCCAACCAGGGGAACAATGACCAGAATAGGCAAGATATGACTTAAGATCAACCGGCTGCGTAGGGTACGCATGGTTAAGCTTCCTGGGGTTCCAATTTATACCCAACCCCCCGCACGGTTAGAATCCGCCGGGGATGAGTCGGGTCGGCCTCGATTCGCTCCCGTAACCAGCGAACATAGACATAAACCGCCTGCGACTCGCCGGCATACTCCGCCCCCCACACCCGGTTTAGCAGTTCATCGATGGAAACAACATGGCCGGCTTCCAGGGCCAGGGTATGCAGAATGGCAAACTCCCGCGGCGGCAGATCGACCGGTTGGCCGGCCACCGTCACCGTATGGGCTGCCGGATCGATCACTAAATCGCCCACCTGCAAGGGTTTTGCCTCCGGCGCCGCCGGCCCACTCCGCTCCGTCCGGCGTAGCACTGCTTTGATATGGGCCAGCAGCACCTCAAACTTAAACGGTTTAGTGATGTAATCATCCGCGCCTAGCTCAAGGCCCAAGATCTGTTCGAATTCGCTGCGCCGGGCGGTCACAAAGATAACCGGGGTGTCGGCCTGCTTTTGAAAGCGGCGCAGCGCCTCCACCCCGTCCATACCGGGCAGGCCGATGTCCAACAAGATCAAATCCGGGCGGTCGCGGCGGGCCAGCTCCAGGGCATCTTCGGCGGTGGCGGCTGTGGTCACTTTGAAGCCATTTTTTTCTAGATTGAAGGCCACCCCCCGCCGCATCAGTTCGTCGTCATCAACCAACAAGATATGTTTACTCATATCCCATATTATGCTCGTATTTCGCGGCGTTGAAAAATTACATATCCCGCCGCAAAGAGCAAGATCGTTGCCGCAATCAGGCCGGTCAGGTTGGGCCAAATCAGCAGTAGACTCTGGCGTAGCGGCAACGGCGCGCCCAGAATCGCCCCTTCCAACTGAATTGGCAAAACCAGACCCAAAGCCCGAATAACCGGATTGAGCATAGCCACGGTGGCTTCGGCATAGAGCGTGTTAGGCGACAGGCGGGTCAGCGCCAGTTCCACTTTGGTCTGCGCCAGCGCCGCCTGAATATCCCCCGGCTGAAGCGGCACCAGCGTCCGGGCCAGCAGCCCGGCCAGGAT
>CAYZHI010000355.1:0-3838 GCA_964477335.1 uncultured Caldilineaceae bacterium
CTACTACTGTTGCAGAATTTCAAGCCAACTCGCCTGGGTATCATCTAGCGCTTGCTGGGGCGTTTTGCGTCCTTCCAGAGCAGCCACCAGATTTTTGGTCAATTCGTCCGACAATACCGGCATTTGAGGCACGGTTGGCCAGGCTGTCGCCCCATCTAGCGCCGCTTGGGTGGCCTCGCTAATTTGCGGGGCAAACTCGTGATACTCTTCCGATGTAAGCACCGAAATACGAGTCGGATCCACCCCCTGGTTTAGTTGGCTAATGCGCATGGTTATATCGGAGCGGGTGGCAAACAGCAAAAACTCACGGGCTACATCAGGGTTAGGTGCTTTGGTAGAAATTCCCAGGCTAAAGCCGGCATTAAGCGCCGGCGCGTGGCGAGCCTGGTCACCATCGCCCATCGGCATCTGGACGACACCCCAATCACCTTGAATAATTGATTGGCTAGGGTCTTCAGCCATCAGCCCCAGATCGGTCCAACCCTCTACTATCGCTACTTTACCAGATAAAAAAGCATCTCGAGCGACATCAAAATCTGTCTCAAGGGGAGTAGGTAAGGCATAGGCGGCTTGCTCAACCATAGCCGAAAGAGCAGCAACCGCCTGGGGGTCATTAATCTGCGGTTGGCCTTCACTATCAAACAGTTCACCGCCATAACCACCTAACCGATTCAAGAAACTACCGACAATCAACAGAGGCACTTTATTAGCCATAATGGCTGAACCATAAATACCATTAGCACTTTCATGTTCCGTGATAGTCTGAATGGCCTGGAGATAATCATCCCACGTCTCCGGCGGTGTCAAGTTGTATTTATCAAGGAGTGACCGGCGATAAAACAAGACGTGAGTATCGCCATCAAACGGAATGGCCCACCGCCTGCCATTATAGAGTGTATACGGATCATAAAAACTGGGAATGAAATCTTTAGACTGCAATACCGCATCGTTCTGGCTAATGAAATCACTTAAATCGACCAAGACATTCGCCTCAACCAGAGTTCCCAAGGTGGGGTACCACACCGTGAGCACATCAAACTGAGGATTAACGGCGTTGATGTCCTCCAGAGTCCGGTTTAACATATCACCATAACCAACCTCTATCACCTGGACAACGGCACCGGTTTCCTCTTTGAACCAATTGGACAAGGCTTGCGCAGTGCCAATATGGGGGGTAATGGCCAGCATCGTGACCTTTTGCCCCGAGAGATCGAGTGTCTTGGGGGTAGAAGATGAGACAGGGGGAGATGGATTGGCCGCAGCGCAACTAACAATGGCCCCCGCAACTACCAAAACCAGGACAAAAAAGAGTAATTTTTGAACAGAAACTTTGCTAACTATGAGGGTAGATGATTTCACTTTTTAAATCCTCCTGAAAGAAAGATAACAACATTTTTTCCCAATAATAGGTATTATTTCGCCTGGCTTATTGTTGTCCATTTTTTGGACCAGCCAGTTCAGTTGAAGAGTCAATGCCCAACTCCAGCACGGTGTGAGGCGCACCCAGCCGCTGGCCCAGCTCCCGGCTGGCAACCTCCAGCAGGGCAGTCAGGCTGGGCGCGGCCCGCAGCTTATCGGTGATTTCGCGGATAGCCTGCTCACGAGCGGCCCGCTCGCGGGTTTCTTCAAACAGGCGCAGACTTTCGGCGGTTTGGGCTACCTGGTCAAGAACAGCCTGTACCAGGGTCAGCTCTGCATCCGTCCAACTCTGCTGCGCCATTTCCCCGCCCAGTCGATGCAGTTGCAAAGCGCCAACCGGGTGGCCGCCCAACACAACCGGGGCCACGAGGGCCTGGTCTGGCGAGTCGCCGCCATCGAGCGCCACTACCGTGGGCTGTTGTTGTGAAAAGGCTTGCGCTTTGGCCTGAGCGATGAGAGTCTGAGGCAGAGCAACCGCACCCGGACGGCTATACAGATATGCTCCACCCTGGGTGGCTAAGCCAGCTTTTTCCCAGGCTTGGGTCAGGTAATGTTCCTGCACCGCCCTGGCTTCGGCCAGGGCCGACTCTACTTGCTCAAACTGGCGGGCGTTGCGAATGGCAATAGCGGCCTGGTTAGCCAGCGAGCGGAGCAGATTGGCGTCGCCTTCGTCCAGACCGGCCACTTTATTCTGCTGTACGTCCAGCACCCCCACCGCCTGGCCTTCAAGAACGATGGGCACGGCCATTTCCGAGTAAGTATCAGGCAACAGCGGGTTGGGCAACCAGTCGGGTGTTGCCCGCACGTTATCAACTCGAACGACCTCACCGGTGCGGGCGGCGCGGGCCACTAAACTGACCGGCGCGCTCAAGGGTATACTGTGACCTTTGGCCTTCATTTCTGCCCCGGCCTGGCCGGTGCCGGCGGCTACTACCAGCCGCTGCTGGGGCTGGTCTAACAAGTAAATATGGACGTGATAATAGTTAAAAGCGGCGCGGACCTCCTCAACCAAAGTTGAGAGGAGTTGCTCTTGCTCAAGAATTGTGGATAGTTGCCGGCTAAGGTCGGCATTGATTTCCAGGGCGCGGGTGCGGTCGGTTACCCGTTGTTCCAGCGAGTTAATCAAATCGCGCAACTGGGCGGTCATCAAATTAAAGGTTTTTGCCAGCACGCCGACTTCGTCCTCAGATTTGACCGGCGCTTCCACCTCAAGATCACCCTGGCTAATAGCCTGGGCCACTCCGGTCATCTGTTTGAGGGGCTGGGCAATTTGACGGGCCACAAGCCACAACAGGATTAGGGCCAAAACGGTCAAAACAGCGCCAGTACCAATTAACCGCCAGGTAATCAACCAGGCTTCGGCGGTGACTTTGTCCAGAGGCACCGTAATCCCAATCGTCCAGGGAAGCTGAGTTTGGCCCAAATAGATCGGCTCAAAGATGAACAGGCTGTTCTCTTCGGGGCGGGATAGAACAACCGGTTGGCCAGTCTGGAGTTGGGGCCATAACGCTTCGTCAAAAACTGAGTAAAGGTTGGCTGCCGGCTGGCCGACCAGATCGGGCCGGCCGGTTACCCCGGCCAGGGCGCCGTCGCTGCTGATCAGGGCCATCTGGCCGGCGCCGTCAAAAATATTGACCCGGTCGGTCAACTGTTGCAGAAAATCGAGCCGTAAATCTACCCCGGCAATGCCGTAGAACTGATCATTCACTACAATAGGCACCACAAGTGAGCTTAATAAAACTTCCTGGCCTTCGATGGGATAAAAGAAGGGCGGAATGACCTGTTCTTGCTTGGTTTGTCTGGGCAGCAAATACCAATCGCCAATGCCAGGGGTCTCGTATTCCAGCAGGGCCTCGACGTGGATGCGATTCTGCAAGTCTCTGACCCAGTAAGGAATAAAGCGGCCGGTGGCATCGTGAGCGGTGGTATTGGCATACCGGGCGTCCTGGTTATCAAAGGCATGGGGTTCCCACAGGGTATAAGTTCCCAAAAATTGAGGGTTATCTTTTAATACTTGCCGCAGCATCCCGTTGACCTGGTCTCGGCTCAGTTCAATGGGCGCTTCCTCACTTTTGGTTGCGGCAAAAGCCTGAGCCAGAGCGCGGGCCGTATCCAACCCAACTTCGATTTCGGCTTCAACTCGGGCCGCCTCTGATTGAGCCACGGCCACAATTTGCTGCTGGACCGTCTCAATGGCGGCATTACGAACTGATACAGCCGCCACGGCAATGATACCTCCCGCCATCATGACCAGGCACAGACCCGTCCATAACACAATTTTGGCTTGAATTGACTTAAAATGTAGAAATGCCATCGCTATCCCCTCGCAAAGCGTCTCTCGTTCCCGCCGATTGACCCCTTCATTTAGCCTTGCTGCCCCGCATGCGTACGGCCAACCGGCCGGTCGCGCTCAAGGCCC
>CAYZHI010000356.1:0-3809 GCA_964477335.1 uncultured Caldilineaceae bacterium
GGATGATCGCCTCCGGGCAGCTTCGTTTGATCGTGCGGATCAGGCGCGGCACGGTTTTGGGGTAGACTTCATCAGGCCCGCAGATCACCATCGCCGGCGCGCCCGACCCAATGGCGGCACGGGCAGCTTGCCTGACTGTGGTAAAACCCTCGTTGCCCAGCACCTCAAAGCCGCCGACCTGAAAGAAGTCGGTGGTAAAATCGACCCGGGCCTTATATGGCGTCACCGGTCCAATATTGGCCAAAAATATCTGCGGCCGGAACCCGTTTGTAGCCGCGAAAACCTCGCTGGCCACGCGCAAGGACTCAAAGGCTTCGGTGCCGCGTTGGGGCCGGATGGGTTCAACCGTGGTGATCGTTTCATCGCCGGTGCGCAGGGTTTTGGCAATTTCACCCAGCGTGGCCCCGGCCAGCGCCGCTTCGATGGCCGCCTCGATGGTATCTTCCCATTGGGCATTCAACACTTCCACCAGTTTGTACAGCACAATGGTATTGGTGGTATTGTCCAACGAGGTGCGATGCTGGACGACATAATTGGCCCGGCGCCGGTGCAAATCTTCGTAATCTACCTGAGGCACATCGAGCGGTTTTTCCTCCAGGTTGGGGAACATGTTGGTGCCCACAAACACATCTTTCCGGCGGGCAATATTAAGGGCGCGCTGGGCCGCGGTTTCGGCCACCTGGGCCTGTGGAAAGCCGGCCAACACCGCCTGCCCCATGCCGCCCCGCCGCTCGACCTCCTGGAATAACGCCCAGGCCTGGCGAGCCAGAGCGTCGGTAAGGGTTTCTACATACCAGGCGCCGCCGGCCGGATCGACAACCTTATTGATGTGGCTCTCATGGCGCAGAATCAGGTGAGTATTGCGGGCGATACGCCGCGAAAAGGCATCCGGCAGGCCCAGCGGTTCGTCAAAAACACCCACGTGCATACTATCGCACCCCCCGACGGCCCCGGCAAAGGCTTCCACGGTGGTGCGCAACATGTTCACATATGGATCAAAGATGGTTTTATTCCATGAAGAGGTACGGACGTGGATCGACATCTTTTGGGCATTTTCGTCGCCGCCGCAGGCGGCCACGATTTTGGCCCACAGCAGCCGGGCCGCCCGCAGTTTGGCCACTTCCATAAAGAAATTGGTTCCCACGCAGAGGGAGAAGCAGATGCGGGGCGCGATATCCTCAATCAATAACCCCCGGTTCAAAAGTTGGCGTAGATATTCGGTCGCCGTGGCCAGCACAAAGGCGATTTCCTGCACGGCGTTGCCGCCGCCGTTGTGATAGGGCTGGCTGTGTACATTGACCGTGTGCATCTGGGGGGCATATTTTTTGGCCCAGATGGTGAGATGGGCCATCCGGTCGTAAGCTCCTTTGAGGGAGCGGGGAAACTCACCTTCGGTCACCAGCGTTTGCAGCGAGTCCATGCCGATACAGCCTCGCAATTTCTTGGTCGATTTGCCCTGCCGCCGGACCAGGGCCATCAATAAGGCGGTCATCGGCAGGGCGGCCGAGCTGGCCTGCATAAAAACCGGCACTTGCTCCAGGTCGATTTTGTTCAGAGCCGTAGCCAGATCATCGACCGTGGCAATGGAAACGCCGCCCCGGCCCACATCGCCCACTTTGGCCTCGTCGGGGTCCTGGCCAAACAGGGTAGCCTTGTCGAGCACCAGATTGATGATGTTTTGGCCTCGCTCCAGATCGTGCCGGACGGCCCAATTGAATTCAGCCGGGGTGCGGTAGGGCAGTTCCTGCGACACGCCCCAGGGCCGGTTGGCGTGGCCCAGCGCGGCGGTCCCGCGGCTGTAGGGCGGAAAACCGGGCAGCGAGTTGAGATGGGGCCAATCCTTTTCATCCTCCTGCCGGTAGAGGGGTTGGATGTCGATGCCCTCATAGGTGTGGGTAATCAGTTTCTTTTCAAACGGCGCGCCTTTGAGGTGTTGCTCAACGATCTGCCGCCACTCCTCGTAAGAGGGCCAGGTAAACTCATCGAACAGTTTACCACTGCCGGCCGGCGGTAAATTATTTTGCGATTCAGTTGACATACCCGCTGCCCATCCTATTTGTTTTACATAGCCTTTCTAACCGCATCATTATACCCGACCTACCTGGCTTGACTAAAAGCACCGGTAACCAATTCACGCTATTTCTAACACCGCTGGCTGGAAATGGTTCTGATTGAGTCACAGAAGCGGCAAAATTGACGTTTGACTATGCGCCGGAATCGGTTATACTCACAGCGACAATTTCAACATTACTTGGGCTAAAGCGTGATGCGTGAGACGGTTTTGTACGCATCACGTTTCACGTTTTATCATTATGCGCCTCAAATCGTTAGAAATCCAGGGTTATAAATCCTTTGCCACCAAAGTGCAGTTCAACTTTGACCAGGGCATCACCGCTATTGTTGGCCCCAATGGTTGCGGCAAATCAAACGTGGCCGACGCTATTCGCTGGGTGCTTGGCGAGCAAAGTTACAGCAATCTGCGCGGCAAAAAGACCGAAGATATGATTTTTTCGGGTTCGACCGGCCGCGCTCGCCTGGGCATGGCCGCAGCCACACTGGTGCTAGACAATACCGATAAATGGCTGCCGCTCGATTTTTCGGAAGTGACTATCTCACGCCGGGCCTATCGCTCCGGCGAAAATGAGTATTATCTCAACGGCAGCCGGGTGCGCCTGCGCGATGTGGCCGATTTATTGGCCAAGAGCGGTCTCAGCCGGCAGACTTACACCGTGATTGGTCAGGGCACCATTGATCGAGTCCTGTCCCTACATGCCGACGAACTCCGCACCCTCTTCGAAGAGGCGGCCGGGATCACCTTTCATCGCAAAAAACGGGCCGAGACATTGGCCCGGTTAGAGAGCACCCGGGCCAACCTGATTCGTTTGAATGATATTGTCAAAGAGATCGAGCCGCAATTGAAGCGGTTGGAAAAGCAAGCCGAGCGGGCCGAAGAATATACGCATCTGGCGAAAGATTTGGAAGGCTTGCTGCGTATCTGGTATGGTTTCCGCTGGCGTCAAAGCCAACTGGAGTTGCGCCAGGCCAAAGCGCGGCTACGGCGGAGCGAAACCACCGTCGAGGCGCAGCGAAAAGAACTACGCCAGTTGGATCACCAGATCTCCCAGTTACGCGCCGAGCAAACCGCGGTCCGGGGTCGCCTGGCCGGCTGGTATAGTGAGAACAACCAGCAGTTCACTATAGCCGAGGCCAGTCGCCGTGAGTTGGCAGTGAGCGAGGAGCGAGCCAGCCAATACGCGGCCCAACGGGCCGAGCTTCTGGCCGAGCTGGAGCGGTTGCAGGTTAATTTGACCCGGCAAGAGCAGTTGGTGGCTGAAGTTCGACTGGCCTGCCAGGCCAGCGAGGAGCAAGTACGGCAGGCTGAAAAGACAGTTCGGCTGGCGCAGCAGCAGGTAGCGGCCCATCAGGCCCGGCGTCGGGCCATCCTGGACCAACAGGTTCAAGCCGAACAAAAATTGCGCCAACTTGAGGCCGCGCTGACCGAGCGGCAGACCCGCCTGACCCAATTTGCCGAACGGCGGGCCACCTTACTGGCCGACCAGAGCGCTTGTGACGCTGAAATCGCCAAACTGGCCGAACAGCAGCAACAGTTTCAGACCAGGCAAGCCGAGTTAATGGCTAAACTTAAGACAAGTGAGGCTGATTTGACGGCTCTGGGAGTCAAACAAAGCCAGCAACAGGACGTTTTGGCCCAACTCAATCAGCAGGCCGAGGAGCTTAAAGCCCAAATAGGCTTGTTGGAACGAGAAGAACAGGCCCTCAAAGCTCGCCAGGATTTGCTGGGTAAACTT
>CAYZHI010000357.1:0-3801 GCA_964477335.1 uncultured Caldilineaceae bacterium
ATACCGGTCTTTTTTGCAATCCTGGTCATCACCGGCACCACCCTCCGCCGAAACGGCTAAACAACGACTCTGTGAACCCGCAGGGCAGGTGTGGCAAATAGCGAATCTCACTCCTCTACCATTCGCCACTCGCTATTCGCTACACTTGCCCGGTGGGTTCGCCATTCGCTCTCCGCTCTCCGCTCCTCGCTCTCCGCTCTCCGCTCTCCGCTCCTCGCTCTCCGCTCCCTCCCTCAATCGCTCACGCCCGCCTTTCGCTGGTGGATGCTCAACCGCTTTATGTTTTGGGCGGCGGCCATTGCCATCCGGACCTTTCTGCTGAACTACATGACCGACGTCCTCGGGATTCCTCCGGCCGAGGCCCAGGCGCTGAGCAGCCGGCTGTTGCTGATCATTGGCGGCGGTGTGTTTGTGCTGGCCCTGCCGGCCGGCGTTATCGCCGATCGTATCGGGCGCCGGCCTTTGTTGGTGGCAGCCGGGCTGATGGCGACCATCGGGGCGAGTGGCTTTGTCTTCTGGCGCGACATCTATCTACTCTTCCTGGCCGGCGGATTGATTGCGGCCGGCGCCGGAATTTATGCCAGCGCCAGTTGGGCTTTGGCCACCGACCTTGCCCCGGCGGGGCAAGGCGCCCAATATTTGGCCCTGGCCAATGCCGCCACAGTGCTGGGCAGCATCGGCGGGCGCATGGGCGGGCCGCTCATCGATGGAGCCAACCAACTGGCTGGCAGCGTCAGCCTGGGCTACCTGATTGTCTTCACGATGGCCGCCCTCTTTTTTGCTGGTAGCAGCCTCGTTGTGGTGAAAATGTCCGAAAGGCGCGGTCACACAGGTGTAGCCAATTAGTACCAAAAAGCCGGAATCTGTCTGGTCGAGGCTGGCAAAGCGTGCTATACTGGGGGTGATCTATCGTTCTTTGGAATGTTATGCCGGAGTCGCCGCGGAAGATCCATGCCAGCCACTCTTGTCCAGCCGAACATGATCTATCGGCCTCTGTACCTCCGCCAGGAGTCAACCCGATGAGACGATTGCGGATTGGCCCACGCCTCACCATCTCCTTTGCCTTGATCATCCTATTGATGTTTTTGGGTACGGCCGTTGGACTATGGCAACTCACTGTAATGGAGAGCCAGGCCGAGCTTTTTCCTGACGCCCTGGCCCCCCAACAAGCGCTGGCCCTGGAAAATATGCAGCGCGGCCAGCAGCAAGCCTTTACCATTATCCTTGCCACCGGTTTATTAACCCTTCTGGCTGCCGGCCTGCTGGGCCTGTGGGTGACCCGCAGTATTGCCGAACCGCTGGCCCAACTGGAAGCCGCGACCAGAGCTTTGGCCGGTCGCCAATTTACCTACCGGATCAAAGCGAGTGGAAATGATGAGCTGACCAACCTCAGTCTGGCGGTCAATGACGCCGCGGCCCAATTGGCTGAACTCTACGCCGGTCTGGAGGGAGTGGTCCAGCAGCGCACCCGCGAGTTACAGCAGAGTACGGCTGAACTGCATCACCGCTATTTGCAGCTAGAAACCAGTATTGCCGTAGGCCATCGCCTCACCTCTATTTTGGACCTTGACACCTTGCTGCAACAGGTAGTCGAACTGATCCAGGAGCAGTATGGTTATTACTTTGTTGGCGTTTTGCTCTTGGAGGAAGGTGGCGAGTATGTCAGTTTACGGGCCGGCACCGGTCCGGCCGGACGCCAACTGCGGGCGCAAGGTTTTCGCCTCAGGGTGGGTGAGGACGGTATTGTCGGTTGGGTGGCGCAGCATCGCCGGGCCGCCCGGCTTGACGACGTGGCTCAAGATAGCCGCTACCTGCCCGCTGAGATTGCTCCGGACACTCGCTCGGAACTGGCTTTGCCCCTGGCCATGGGCCCAACGCTGCTAGGGGTCCTGGATATCCAGAGTGACCGGGTCAGGACCTTTGATATGGACGACGTACCTATTTTCCAAGCCCTGGCCGACCAGGTGGCTATTGCTATCAAGAACGCTTCCCTCTATCAAACCGAAAAGTCAGGCCGGCAGGTGGCCGAAATCCTGTACAATGCCGGCCGAGCTATCTCCTCCACCCTCGACTTGAAGGAGGTTCTGGAGCTAATTTTGGCGCATTTGGCTCAAATTGTGCCGTATGACCGGGCGGCGGTAATGCTGGCCCAACGGGATGAGATGGAGTTTGTGGCGGCTCGCGGCTTTCCGCCGGAGTTCGATCTGCTCAACCTGCGGTTGGCCATTAAGGAAAACGATGTCTTTCAGCAGATCTGCCAGACCCAACAGCCGCTGCTTATCCCCGATGTCTCACAGCGGCCCGACTGGCAATACCTGGCCGGACTACCGCCAGCTAAAGTGTGGCTGGGCCTGCCCTTGAACCGTTTCGAGAAGGTGGTCGGGATGTTGTCGCTGACCCGTGAGGCCGCCAACGAGTACTGCGAGGATGAGATTACCCTGGCGGCAACCTTTGCCGGCCAGGCGGCCATTGCCCTGGAAAATGCCCGCCTTTACGACAAAATTTCTCGTTTCACCCAGCAACTCGAGGATATGGTTCGAGAGCGCACCGAAGCAGTCCAGGCGGCCTACCTTGACCTGGAGAATCTTGACCGGGCCAAGTCCGACTTTATCAACGTGACCGCTCACGAACTCCGCACACCCCTGACGATCTTGCGCGGCTACAGTCAGATGCTGCTCAAAGATACGGTCATTCAGGCGAATGCCTACCATCTCGAGTTGATCTCAACAATCCACAGCGGGGCGGTGCGCCTGCACGAGATTGTCAACAGCCTGCTTGACATCACCAAGATCGATAACCGGGCGCTGGAGCTCTATCCCGAACCGCTCTCTATCGCCGCCTTGCTGGAGCTGGTCTACCAGCGCCTGGCCGAGGCCCTGGTCGAGCGTAATCTGACTTTGGAAGTTACCAACCTGAACGAATTGCCGACCATCGAGGCTGACCCGGACGCCCTGGATAAGGTCTTTTACCATCTCATCATCAATGCCATCAAATACACGCCCGATGGCGGCGCCATCAGCGTGACCGGCCGGCCGGTCACGCCGGAGCAGGGGCCGCCGGGCGTCGAAATTGTGGTCAGCGACACCGGCATCGGCATCGATCCCGACTATCACCGTTTGATCTTTACCAAATTTTACCAAACCGGCGAGCTGGCCCTGCATTCCTCGGGCAAAACCAAGTTCAAGGGCGCCGGCCCCGGTCTGGGTCTGGCCATTGTCCGCGGCATCGTCGAAGCCCACCAGGGCCGGGTTTGGGTGGAAAGTCCCGGTTGCGACGAGGAAAAGTGTCCCGGCAGCCGGTTCACCGTCTTTTTACCGTTACGCCAGCGCCGCGCCAGGCCGGCCCCAAGCAGTTCAAATGGCCCCCAAATCCCCCACCTTGTCGATCAGGGCCGGCCTCGACCGTCTTTAAACCCCAATTGAGCTGACCCTACTCCCCATGTCATTTCGAGCCGAAGGCGAGAAATCCTTGAAAGTTTGGTGGTAAAACCGGGTTATCGGTTACTACTCAGGCATAAGAGCTTGGCGTCTGGTAAAAAGCGAGGCGAGTCCACCAAATAGCCTTGAATTTGAATCAGCCTACTCAGGGATTTCTCGATCCTTCGGGCTGAGCCTCAGGACGAAGCCTATGGCCTTGAAATGACATGGAACTGAGTAGTCAATGTCATTAAGTTAAGCGGTGTGCTGTTTGTAGGCGAGGCTAAAGCCATCGCCCTGAGAGAGCAAAGGACGCCAAAGTGCCCTATTTTAGCCCGTAGGGCTTCGTTCTTTCAGCACGACGGCTTCAGCCTCGTGCTAACTT
>CAYZHI010000358.1:0-3801 GCA_964477335.1 uncultured Caldilineaceae bacterium
GCCGATCTTCGGCCAGGTGGCAGGCGGCGCAGTCATCAAAGCCGGTGTGGTCAAAGGCAACGTCACGCCAATCAGCCGGGTTGAGGTGGCAGTTAACACAAGCGCCGGGCGTGTGGGGCAACCAGGCGCTGCCTTGCAGCCCTACGTTGGCCGTTAAGACCCCCAGCGTGACATAATGGTTGGCCGGAGTATCGGCCAGGTGACAGGTGCGACATTCGGCCAGATCGGTGTGGACGTAAGTGGTCTGCTGCCAGTCGACTACGTCGGTGTGGCAGAGCAGGCAGTCGCCGGGGTAGTGGCCGGCGGGGCTGTTGGCCAGGTGACAGGATTGACATTCGACGATGCCCCGGTGGTCAAATTGGTAGGGCGTCCAGCTTTCCACCCGGTGGCAATCGGCGCAGTCGCCGGCAAAATGGTTGGGATAGAGGGCCAGGGCGTACAGATTGCCAAGCGAGGCCCTATGGCAGTCGCCGCACTGGGTGGGTGTATCGGCATATTGCCCGCCCGGGTGGCAGGCGGCGCACTCCAGTTGGGCGTGCCCGCCGGTGAGCGGATAAACCGAGTGGTCCACCTCTTGGCCCAGGAACGGGATGGGGACAGCCTCAACAAAGGTGATCTCAGCCGGTATGGCGGCGATCAACTCGGCCTGATCATTGATTTGTTGCCAGGCGGCAATTTTTTGAGCCAGCGTAATCACCATCTCACCGGCTGCCTGCCCTTCCGCCAGCGGGGTCAACGCGGCCAGCACGACGTCGGTTTGAACCAGGAGTCGCTTCAGCCGGTTGAAGTAGTTGGCTTGCTCGATCGGAGTGAGCGGTTCAAGGCAGCGAATGGCTGCGGTGAGGGCTTGATCAAAAGCGGTGACGGCCACTTCGAGACAACAACTTTCGTCGGCCTCAGCCAGATCGGCCAGGCGACGCTCGGCCAGGACCAGGGCGACCTCGGCCTGCCGGTCGGGGTTGGCTGTTAACTTCAGCCGCCACTGCTCGGCCTGCTGTTGGGCGGGATAAAACGGGGAATTGGGCCGCAGAGGATGGACCTCGGCCAGATAGACCAGCCCGCCCAGCAACGTTACCCAAAAGGTATTGAACAACACAAATAAGATGAGAGTCTTTTTCATAATTCACTCGTGTTCAGCCAGCTAAGCCCGGTCAGTTAGGCGGATTAGGGCCGTTTAGCAACCGCTCCGCTTCGTTAGGCTGGCCGGTTGGATGGCACCCGGCGCAATTTTCAAAGTCGGTCAGGCCGGCCAACAGGTGGATTTCGGCCATCTGTTGGGGCGTGTGGTCGTGGCAGCCGTAGCAACTATTGGCGGCGTAATTCTGGGTGTGACAGGTCTCGCAGGCCAGCAGCCCCTGGCCGCCGTGATCCAGGTGGAACGTGTGCTGAGTTAATTGGGCCGGGGCCCAGGCCGCCGGGGTGTGACAGCGGGCGCAATCCAGGCCAAACTGGCCGGCGTGCAGGTCAGGCTCCTGGTGGCAGGCGACGCAGTCGCGGGCCGTACCCATAAAAACGTGATCCTGGTGGCACTCCTGGCACTGGAGATCGGCGTGTTTGCCCTCCAGAGGGTAGTTCTGGTTATGGTCAAAGTTGGCCATGCGATCCCGGCCATCGTGACAGGCCAGGCAGTCGGAACCAAAAAGATGAATATGTTCGGCCATGCGGTCGTGCTCGGCCCCGCTATGGCAAGAGATGCAGTCGAGCGTTTCGTGGGCATAGCTCTGCTGGCTGTGACAACTCTCACAGGTCAGCGAACTGCCGTCGAAATTCTGGCGATGGTGGGCCAGGCTGAAGCCAGCCAACTTATCGTGGTCCACGTTGGCAAAGGCAAATTCGGTAATGATGGCCTCCCGGCCGCGATGCTCCACGTGACAGCTTTGGCAGCGACCGGCCGGCAAGCGACCGTGCAGCCCCTCGGCAGCGGCTCGCTCGCGGGCTACCTCAAGATGACATTCCTGGCAGCGATTATCGGTAATACAGTGGATGGGCGCATGGCAGTGGCTGCACTGCTGCTCAAAGGCGGCGTGGGAAGGGAAACCGCCCAAAGGCTGCCCCTTGGATTGGCTGGCTGAGAGAGGGCCGGGGCTGAATCCGCCGCTTTCATGCAGATAGAAGGCAGTGCCAAACAACACAATGCCCAGCAAAATGATGGTGCCGCCGAGCGGAGAGCTAATCAGTTTGGTAAGTCTGGATCGCATTGTTGTACCTGTGCCGTAACTTACTGGTCGCCATTTTTTTGACGGTTCACGGGGCCAACCAGATGTTCCGCCAGTTGAATATGGTCCGGCTCGACCCCGATTATTGGCCCGGCCTGGGCGGTTGGATTGGCCCGGCTCCGGACAATCTGTTCGGCCTCGCCAGCCTGGCCGGTGGGATGGCACTCAATACAGTTGTCAAATTCAGCCAGCCCCTCGGCCAGATGGACCTCGCGCATCTGGTCGGGTTGGTGGTCGTTGTGGCATTGGTAGCAGGTGTGTTCAACGTAGGACTCGGTGTGGCAGGTTTCGCAGGCCACCTGGCCCTTGCCGCCGTGATCCAGATGGAAGATATGTTGGGTTAGCAAGGCCGGCTTCCAGGCTTCCAGACCGTGGCAGCGCGCGCAGTTGAGGCCAAAGCGATTGGCGTGCACTTCCGGGTCTTCGTGACAAGAGCGACATTCGTGCGGCTCAGCTTCGCCCCAGCCTTCGAGGGTGGCAAATTCAACATCGGGCAAGGACGGCGCCGGCGGCTCGAAGCCTCTGGCGGCGGCCAGTTGGCTGACCTGGCCCCAATCGCCATATTTGATCAAGGTGACCAATCCTTTAACCTGGTAATCATTGAGGATACCGCCCTCTTCAACATGCCAGGCGGCCATCTTGGAACCGTGCGGCGAGTGGGCGATGGTCCGGTAGATGATGTCGGCGTCAGCTTCGGCCAGGCCGGGATTATTAAGCGTCGGCATAGCGCCGATCCCTTCACCGGAGGCGCCGTGGCAAAAGGCGCAATTTTCCACGTACATCAGGGCGCCGTCGGTGAGATATTGCTGCCGTAACTTTGTCTCGGCCTGGCGCATCCGTTCAGGTTCTCGCAGAGCATAGAGCGGCAGGGCAATAATCAGCAGTAGTAAAGCATTCAAGGCGATCAAGTCGTATTTGTTCATCCACCCATCCCTCTCTGGCTGGTTCAAGCGTAGACCAGTTGCTCCGGCGAAAATTGTTGTCGCTGCCGCAGTTGCGAAGTGTCGACCAGGACAGTAGCCTCGTCAAGCTGCACAGGAAAGATATCAAGCGCCCGCGGCACCGGCGGATTGTTCAAGTTGCCGTAAAAGTCGAAACTAGAGGCGTGGCAGGGACAGTGAAAATGACCTTGCGATTCGGACCAACTGACCGTGCAGCCCAGGTGAGGGCAGCGACTATGCACCGCCAGAAAACCGCCGTCCTGGGTCCGGATCAGGAAGAAGCGACCAGTGGGAAACTCGGTAACGGAGCCGGGCGGAAAGCTGTCAACCGGCCCGGCGGTGACCACGCCGCCAAACGCCTCGTCGAGGTCACGCGGCTGCAAGAAGGCCAGGCTGATCGCGCCAACCTCCAGGGCGGCGACAGCGCTCAAAACGCCAAGCCCCAACCGGAGGAAGTTGCGCCGGACAAGTTCCGGCTGTAGGTCGGGCGTGTCTGCCTCTGCCTCAAATGTCTCTGCTTGGGTGGGTTTCAATTCTTCAACCATCGTCATTGTTCCTCGTTAGTCAGTCCAGGCCCACAACATCTTGGGCCATCAGGATTCTCAGAGCGGGTTAAAACGGTAAAACCAGGGCCACATTAGCCC
>CAYZHI010000359.1:0-3776 GCA_964477335.1 uncultured Caldilineaceae bacterium
AAAGAGCCAAAGAGCCAAAGAGCCAAAGAGCCAAAGAGCCAATGGTTAATGAGCAATTTTTCAAATAAACTGGTTTTGATAATTGATAATTGATAATAGTTCATTCTTCATGGGCGATGCGCATGGCTTCGGCCAGGTCAACCGCGCCGGTGTAGAGGGCTTTGCCGATGATCAACCCTTCGATGCCTTCGTGTTCCACAGCTTTGATCCGTTTGACATCTTCGATGCTGGCCACCCCGCCGGAGGCAATCACCTGGAAGCGCCGCCTGGTTTGGGGATCGGGGTTGCCGGCGCGGGCGAGGGCGACCGTGGCTTCGATATTCACACCGGTCAGCATCCCATCGCGGGAGATATCGGTGTAGATGACGTGGGCCAACCCGGCCGTGTGGATCAACTGCACCAGCTTGATCGGATCGGTTTCGGCCAGTTTACGCCAGCCGTGGGTGGCCACTTTGCCTTCTTTAACATCCAGCCCCAGCACTACCTGTTCAGGTCCAAATTTGCCCAGAATATCGAGCATCTGCCGGGGCCGGTCGGCGGCTAATGAACCAACCACCACCCGGCTGACGCCCATCTCCAAAGCCCGGTCGATATCCTCCGGGTTGCGCAGGCCGCCGCCAAACTGAATGGGGGTATCGACGTGATCGAGGATAGCCTGCAAAGCGTCAATGTTCCTGGCGGCTTTTTCCGGGTCGCCAAAGGCGCCATCCAGGTTGACCACGTGCAGCCAGTCGACTCCGATGGTCTGCCAGGTTTCGGCGATGGCGACCGGGTCCTGGCTGTAAACCGTCTCAGTGTTGGGGTCGCCCTGGGTCAGGCGGACACATTGACCGTTTTTCAGATCGATTGCGGCAAAAATATTCATCAACTGCTCCTTGAGCCGGCAAATTCTACAAAGTTTTTCAGCAGTTGCAGCCCCACCTGCTGGCTTTTTTCCGGGTGAAATTGAATCGCCCAAACGTTATCCCTGGCCACAATCGAGGCAAATTTCTGCCCGTAATCGGTGTAGGCGACCACGTGGGTTGGGTCGGCCGGGGCGGGGTAGTAGGAGTGGGCAAAATAAGCAAAATCGCCTAACTGGACGTGGTTGAGCAGGGGATGGTCTCTGACCGGCTCGATCTGGTTCCAGCCCATGTGGGGCACGGTCAGGCCAGCCGGGAAGCGTACGACCCGGCCCGGCAACAAGCCCAGGCCAGTATGCCGGCCCATCTCTTCGCTCTCCTCAAACAGAAGCTGCAAGCCGACGCAAATACCGAATAAGGGTTTACCCGCCTGAGCCGCGGCCAGCACCGGTTCGTCCAGGCCACGCGCCCGCAGATTATCGATAGCATCGCCAAATGCGCCGACGCCGGGCAACACCACCGCTCCGGCTTGCCGGGCTGCCTCGACCGAGTCGCTGATTTCGGCGTCGGCGCCAACGGCTTGAAAGGCTTTCTGGACATTTCTAAAATTGCCCACGCCGTAGTCGATGATGATGATCTTGCTCATACGGTTAGGGTCCCTTTGGTGCTGGGCACTTGCCCGGCCAGCCGCGCATCCCGCTGTTTGGCCATATCCAGGGCCCGGGCCAGCGCTTTGAAGATCGCCTCGGCCCGGTGGTGATCGTCATGGCCGGCCAGCAGGCGGACGTGCAGGTTGAGCCGGCCCTCGTGGGCCACACTCTCTAGAAAGTGCGGGATGAGCGAAGTGCCAACCTGGCCGATGCGCTCGGCGCTGAAGTGACCATCAAACACAAAGTAACCCCGGCCGCCAAAATCAACCGCGACCAGGGCCAGAGCCTCGTCCATTGGCACAATGGCGTGACCCATGCGGGTGATGCCGCTCCGGTCGCCCAGCGCCTGAGCCAGCGCCCGGCCCAGCGCAAGGCCCACATCTTCCACGGTGTGATGCTCGTCGATGTGCAGGTCGCCTTTAGCCTTGACGGTCAGGTCGATGCGGGCGTGGCGAGCCAGGGCCGTAAGCATATGATCCAGAAACCCGAGGCCGGTGCTGATGTCGGCCTGGCCGGCGCCGTCCAAAGTGAGGGTAACTTCAATGTCGGTTTCACCGGTTTGGCGGGTGACGGTGGCGGTGCGAATTGGGTCAGTCAAGGATAAGCTCCTTCAAATGATCGGGGTGGCCTAAAATGATATCTGTTTTTAAATTTTCGAACTCCCGGCGCAGCGCCTCTTTGTCATGCGCCCCCACCAGGCAGCCAATGGCCGAAATGGGCACCGTGCGACTGGCCGCCTTGGCCGCCTGAATATCGCCAGGGTTAGCGCCGACATAGGCGCTGCGCGCCGGGGTCGGCCGGAGATGGCGGGCCGCTTCCAGCAAGGGCCAGGCATCGGGAATGGGTCTGGCTTTGGCCTTTGTGACTTCATCCAACGAAACAATCGACTGGAAATAGGCGTCGATCTGGTTCAGTTTGAGCGAGTTTTCAACTTCCAGACGTGAGCAATTGGCGACTACGGCCAACGGCAACTTGTCGCCGAGACTGGCCAAAACCTCCGGCTTGATTAACAGGGACTCTCGCTCAAAATAGCCCTTACCCTGAACGATGACCGGCGGCTGGCCATAGACCTGCTCAAATAAGGCCGCGCCCAGATATAGTTCTTGAAAGATGCGTCCCACCAAATTGGCCCTGGTAATGTCGCCGCCCTCCACCAGCAGATGCCGATTGATTTTGGGCAGGGCCGCGTCCGCGCCGTCAAGACCACCGCCGGCCGCAGCCACCCCCCGGGCCAATTGGTCTATATTCTTTTGCTCGCGCAGGCTGTCCAGGCTAATTTGCAGCCGCCCGCCGGCCAATTGCAGGTAGGCGATAATGGCCGGCACGTGATAGCGGGAGGGAAAGGTTGGGGCCGGTACTGGCGGTAACATCTCGATAAAGTAAATAATAAAGGCCGTAGCCAGATCGTGGTAATTGGTGAAATTGCCCACCTTTTGCAGCAAAGTGACCTCAACCGGAGCCAACAACTCTTCTTGGCCTGGCAGCAAGCCCACGGCGTGTTCCAGATAGAGTTGAACCGTTTTACAAACCACTTCCCGGTACGAACGGCTGACGTCGATCAGCACGTCGTGGGCGGCAAAGATCAGGCCGTTAATGTTAAGTCTGGGTTTGGTATTCATTTTTCCCCCATCCGCGTTAAAGCTGGTCAAGCGCCTCAGCCAGGCGCAACATCTGGGCCGGCGTGCCAATACTGATGCGCAGAAAATCAGTCAGGCCAGGTGAGTTGTAGTAACGCACCAAAATACCGAGCTGGGCTAATTTCTGTTTCACTTCAGCCGCGGACCGGCCTTTGACCTGGCACAGAATAAAATTAGCCCGGCTGGGGAAAGGTTGCAGCCAATCGAAATGGTTCAGCACGGCGTAGAATTTGTCTCGCGCCTCGATGATTTGGGCCACTGTCGCCAACAGACGGGCCCGGTCGGCCAGTGAGACCTGGGCGGCCAGTTGGCCGGTTACCGGTACGTTATAGGGCTGCTTTATCTTCCACAGATGCTTGATAATTTCCAGCGGAAAGGCCCCATAGCCGACCCGCACCCCGGCCAGCCCGGCCCATTTACTGAACGTCCGCAGCACAATCAGGTTGGGATAATCTTGCACCCATTGAATCCGGCTGCCGCCGCTGAATTCCACATAGGCCTCATCCAACACGACCACCGCCGGCAGAGCCAGCAGTCGCTTTAAATCGTCGTCCGCCAGCCAGGAACCGTCGGGGGTATTGGGTGAGGACACAAAGATGATTATGACCCCCCCATCAATCCCCCCCCTTAAAGGGAGGGGCAGGGGG
>CAYZHI010000360.1:0-3731 GCA_964477335.1 uncultured Caldilineaceae bacterium
CCGCTACCCCATTCCCCACCAACACGCCGGCGCTCAATTATCCTTTTGTAATTGCCGAGACGGCTCAATTTCCCACCAGCCACCTGAACTTTGATATTTATGTCGCCATTACGGATATCGATAACCGGCCGTTAAGTGGTTATCGGCTATTGGGCCGTCACAGCGATGGTCTGCAGATTGAGAGCCAGGTCAGCGCCGGTGACTGGACGGTCAACAGCGGGGCCAAACATTACAAAGCCGGCAACATCAAATACGAAGCGCCCAATTCACCGACCGGCGTCTGGACGCTGCAACTCGTCGATGAAGCCGGCGCGCCGGTCGCGCCGCCGGTTGAATTCCCCTTTGATACGGCCAACCCAACCTGGTATTTCCTCTTGTACCGCCTGGTGGAGTAAGCCGGTCCGCCTGGCTGAGCCGTCTCCCAGATCAATCTTTACCGAAACAAATCGGATTCAAACTAAATTCAAACCTGTTTGTGATATCCTACGCCATAGAAACCCTGACAAAACAATTATGCTCTATACCATGACAACAGGACTTGCTGTATCCAGCTCCTGGTAATAAACGGTGAACGAGTATCTGGACTTCTTACTGACCCTGCTGGCCCAGTTTGCCGGGGGGCCGGGACCAATTGAAAACAACCTGATGCGCTTTGGCCTGCCGGCCATTCTTTGGGCCGGGCTATGGGTAATCGCCTGGTATCGGCAGCGCCAGCAAGAGTTACCCCGTGAGAGGTGGCTGGTCTGGGGCTTTGGCCTGGCTTTTTTCCGCGAGTTGTTCATGTTCAGCCATATTGCCACAGTGATGCTGTGGGGTCTGGATGAACAGGCCGGCCACTTTGTCACCGAGCCGCTGGAACATGCTCTCTCGATGGCCGCGCTCATTGTGATTGCGGCTTCATTTTTGCGCTACATTCTGGACGACGGCCTAGTCGCCCGGCGTTATCTTTGGTCCGGGCTGTCTATTACCGCGTTTTGTTTCCTGATAAACCTCTGGTGGTGGCCGTACTATTCCGCACTCAATCCGACGATCAAATTTCATCAAAGCTGGGGCGCCTGGTTCTTCCACATCTTTACGGCTCTCTTTATTGTGGCCGCCCTCGTGTTGCTGTCCCGGCGGCAAGGCTGGCTCCGTAACACGGTCTCGCTGGCGCTGGTCTTCTTCTTACTCAGCGAGATCAAAGTGCTGGGCAACTTCGCCACCGGCGCCACTTATAACTTTATTTTGTGTCCCATTGGCAACGGTTTCTACACCCTGGGCATTGTCGTGTTGGGTTATGTCTATATTCGTGAGCTTTTTATTGAACGTCACCAGGCTGAAGAAACGCTGAAAGTGTACCGCGACCATCTGGAAGAGTTGGTAGTCCAACGCACCACCGAGTTGACGAGCGCCAACAACCAGCTTCAACAGGAGATGGCCGAACGTTTACGGGCAGAAGAGGCGCTGCGAGAGAGTGAAACCCGCTTCCGCCGAGTCATCTCCTCCATCAGCGACCACATCTACATGACCGAGATCACCCCCGCCGGTGAACGGCTCAACCGGTACATCTCACCCAATGTGGCCGAGTTGACCGGCTACCCGGTTGAACAGTTTATGGCCGATTGGAATTTTTGGCCCACCCAGCTGATTCACCCTGACGACCGGGCCATTGCCGCCGCCCACGCCTTACACCTGCCGCTAGATGAGCAGAGCGAACTGGAGTACCGGCTGGTGCGGGCCGACGGCCAGATCCTTTGGGTGCGCGATAGCGCCCGCATCGAAGATCACAATGGCTCAAAAATCGTCTATGGCGTTGTGGGCGACATCACCGAGCGCAAACGAGCCGAAGCCGCCCTGGAACGACTGAGCCGGCAGAACCAACTGATCTTGAACTCGGCCGGCGAGGGTATTTTTGGGGTAGACCTCGTTGGGAACCACACCTTTGTCAATCCGGCTGCGGCTCGAATGTTAGGCTACCAGACCGGCGAACTGATCGGCCGGCCCAGCCACGCCACCTGGCATCACTCCAAACCCGACGGCAGCCCCTATCCAGAAGCGGAGTGCCCCCTGCATACCGGCTACAAAAGCGGCGCTGTCTGCTCTGGCGACGATCAGGTATTTTGGCGCAAAGATGGCTCCAGTTTTCCGGTCAGGTATATGAGCAACCCGATCTATGAAAAAGGGGAACTGGCCGGCGCGGTGGTTGTGTTTAAGGATATTACCGAGCGCAAACGGACCGAGGCTGAGATTGCCCGGCAAAACGCCCGGCTGGCGGCGCTGGCCGAACGGCAGCGCATTGCCGCCGAGATGCATGATGGCCTGGCTCAGACTTTAAGTTACCTGGGCTACCGGGTTGATCAGACAGCCCAACTGGCGGAGGCCGGCCAATTGCAACAACTCAGCGCGGAGAGTGACCACCTCCGCCAGATCGTCGACCGGGCGGGGCGGGAAGTGCGGCAAGCCATTGCCAGCCTGCAACAGGAACCCCAACCGCCGCAACCGCTCCAGCATAAGCTGGCCGAGATCATCGACCAGTATTTGACCGCCGGCGGTCGCGACGGCCCGCCGGTGGCGTTGCGGAGCAAGGTGGACGAGCCTGTATTTCTCTCGCTGGACCAGGCCGAACAAGTTGGCCGGATTGTGCAGGAAGGCTTGTTGAATATCAGCCGGCATGCCCGGGCGACGCGCGCTACCGTTTTCCTGGAACGATACGGCGCTGATTTAACGATCATTATTGAAGATAATGGCCAGGGTTTTGAGCCAGCCCAACCTCCGGCCGACGGCCGCGACCATTTTGGCCTCAAGATTATGCGCGCCCGAGCCGCTCGATTGGGTGGGCAGATCCAGGTTGACTCGCAACCAGGCCAGGGTAGCCGGATCACGCTAACCTGGCCATATCAGCCAGGCCAGCCAGAGACCACCCCGGCGCAACTCCAGCCGACCGCCCATGAGTCGAGCGTGATGACGCCGATTTAATCGTCAAAGGAGTAGTATCATGACTAAAACCCGCGTTCTTCTGGCCGACGATCATTCCTTGTTTCGCGAAGGGCTGGCCACCATCCTGAACGCCCAGCCGGATTTTGAGGTGGTCGGCGAGGCCAGCGATGGGCTGGAAGTGCTGGTAAAAGCCCAGGAACTCAAACCGGATCTGATTCTGATGGACATCGCTATGCCGGGCGGCGACGGGCTAGAAGCGACCCAGCGGATCAAGGCTTCGCTGCCGGGAGTGACCATTGTGATGCTGACCGTGCAGGGTGAAAGCGACAAGCTGTTTGAGGCCATTAGGAGCGGCGCCCAGGGCTATATCCTAAAAAGCGTCCGCTCGACCCAGTTGGTGGAGATGTTGCGCGGGGCGATGCGCGGCGAGGCGGCGATCACCCCGCTGCTGGGCGGCCGGATTCTGGCCGAGTTCCGCCGGTTGAGCCACCTGGCCCCACAGAACTCCACCCCGGCCGACGAAACGGCCGTCCTGACCCAGCGGGAGCAGGAGGTGCTCAGCCTGGTGGCCGAGGGCGCTTCGGACAAAGAGATTGCCGAGGCGTTGTCGCTGAGTGTCCACACCGTTAAGAGCCATATGCGCAACATCCTGGCCAAATTACAACTGAGCCACCGCCACGAAGCCGCGCGTTATGCTCTGCGGGAGGGTCTAATTGATCCGCCGCCAAAAAAAAAGAGTCCGGCCAGTGACCTGGCCCCCAACCAGACGCGCTGGAGTCGTTTTGCCCCACCCTCGCTGACGATTTACCGGAACT
>CAYZHI010000361.1:0-3730 GCA_964477335.1 uncultured Caldilineaceae bacterium
AAATTGCTGACGACCACCACAAATTCATCGCTATGCTTGGCGTTACGGATAAAGGAGAAAACGCTGTTGTCGCTGTCGTTGGCGTCGATCCAGGCAAAGCCGGTCCACTCAAAATCATCCTCGTAAAGAGCCGGCTCGCTTTGGTAGAGCCGGTTCAGATCTTTGACAAAGCGCTGCACCCCCTGATGGTTGGGCGCTTGCAGGGCCACCCATTCCAGGTTGGCGCTAAAATTCCACTCCTGCCACTGGCCAAATTCACCACCCATAAATAGAAGTTTCTTGCCGGGATGTCCCCACATAAAGCCGTAATAGGCGCGCAAATTGGCAAATTTTTGCCACTCATCCCCCGCCATCTTGTTGACCAATGAACCTTTACCGTGGACCACTTCATCGTGCGAGAGAGGCAGGATAAAATTCTCATTGAAGGCGTAGAGCAAGCTAAAGGTCATATCATTGTGGTGGTATTTGCGGTAGATCGGCTCGCGACTCATGTAGTTTAAGGTATCGTGCATCCACCCCATATTCCATTTTAAGCTAAAACCCAGGCCGCCCATATAAGTTGGCCGCGACACCATCGGCCAGGCCGTCGACTCTTCGGCCACGGTCAGCACGCCAGGGAAAACGCCGTGAACAACCTCGTTCATTTTGCGCAGGAAGCTGATGGCGGCCAGATTTTCCCGACCGCCGTACTCATTGGGCAACCACTCACCTTCCTTACGAGAATAATCCAGGTAGAGCATTGAGGCCACTGCATCCACCCGCAGCCCATCAAAATGGTATTTATCGATCCAGAACAAGGCATTAGAAATAAGGAAGGCGCGCACCTCATTGCGCCCATAATTGAAAATCAAGGTCCCCCAATCCTGATGTTCACCCTGGCGCGGGTCGGCGTGGGAGTAAAGGTGGGTGCCATCGAAATAGTTTAGGCCGGAGCCATCTTTGGGAAAATGGGCCGGCACCCAATCAAACAGCACCCCGATATTATTTTGGTGGCACTGGTCAACAAAGTACATCAGATCTTCGGGTGTACCAAAACGGCTGGTGGGAGCGTAGAAACCAAGCACCTGATAACCCCAGGAAGCATCGAGCGGATGTTCGGCAACCGGCATCAATTCGATATGGGTGAAGCCCATTTCCTTCACATACGGGATCAACTCCTCGGCCAGTTCGCGATAGGTTAGATAGCGCGTTCCCCACTCCGGGTCTGGTTTTTTGCGCCAGGAGCCGAGATGCAGTTCATAGATAGCCATAGGCCGGTCAAGGCCCTGCTTTTCAGCCCGGTGACTGACCCACTCCTGATCGCCCCACTGATACCGATTCAGGTTGACCACGACCGAAGCCGTTTTGGGGCGCTGTTCCATCGCAAAACCATACGGGTCGGCTTTATCAAAACTCTGGCCATTTTGGGTGATGATGCGGAATTTGTAGACCGTATATTCGGATAAGCCGGGTACAAACAGCGTCCAGACGCCGCTATCGCTGGAGTTGAGCGGGTGACTTTCGCTATGCCAATCGTTAAAATCACCCATCAGATACACCTGGCGGGCATTGGGCGCCCAAACTGAAAAATGGACTCCGGCAATGCCGTTCAGTTCAATGAGATGGGCACCCATCTTTTCATAGGCGCGCTCGTGGGTACCTTCGGCGATGAGGTATTTATCAAAATCAGTCAGCCATGTTCTGGCTGTTGCTTCAGTTTTATTACCGTTCATCAGGTTTCTCCATTTCCTTATTAATAGCCGCTACCTCAGCAGGCAGCCAGCCAGCAGGTTGCCAAAAAATATCAGGCTAAACCTATATTAACACATCCGTAACCCAGGGTCAATTCATGCAGAGCGGCAACTAGATTGCCGCCTTGATTTGCAGCAAAACAAAATCCGAGTACAATAGGCCACCTTGAGTAAGCTAATGCCCGTAACAGCGTAGGGTTAACGTAGGCTAAATTGCCTACCAATTGTTGCCAAAACGTAGGCTAATGTGCTATAATGGCGAAAATCACAAGCAGTTGTTAACTAATTCTGGGAACATTTGTTGACAGGAGTGTGTGATGACAGTAACAACCCAAAGGCGCGGCCAAACAACGCAATATGTCACCTCTAAACCGCAGCGGCAAACGCGCCCTACTAAGCAAGATAACAGCAAACCGGCTGGATCAATGTTTGCCTCCAGCCTCAAAGCCAGTCTGGTCGGGGGGTTTGGCATCTTACTCTTGATGCTCATCAGCCTGATTCCGTTTCAATTCCTGGCTTGCTTGGTCATCCCTGGTTTTCTGGTAGTCTGGCTGACCACCGGTATGTTGGCCGGTATTTTTGCCGGAGACCACATTCAAAATAGCCAGCAAGGTGGTAAAGCCGGCTGGGTCGCCGGCTTCTGGGCCGGGGTTTATGGCGGTATCGTGGCCATGATCCTGGCGGCTTTTGGCATATTTATGGTCAATTTTGGGCAAGGGGTGGTCAACCAATTTTCGCCCGACCAGTTGGCCAGCATGGCCGCTTATGGCCTGTCGCCCAACACGATTGCTATGGCCGGGCGCGTCTTTGGGGCGCTGACCGTTTACGGCGTCATCGGCGCATTAATTGCCGGGCTGTTTAGCTCCATTGGCGGGATGATTTATCCCAAACTGACAGCCTAGATTTATCATTAGCTGTAACCTACCCAAGCTCCCAAACTAACGGGAGCTTTTTTATTGCGGCTGAACCTCCAAAACCAAATTGACAATTGATGACTGTTCATTGATAATTCCGGCATGACCTTTAACTCTCCCGCCGAAAAACAGCAGTATGTCAATGAGATGTTCGCCCGGATTGCCCACCGGTATGATCTGATGAATCGGGTGATGACGGCGGGGCAGGATAAACGCTGGCGTCGCTTGCTTATCGAGCAAGCCCAGTTGCCGCCCAACGGCAAGCTGCTCGACATCGCCACCGGCACCGGCGATATAGCCTTTGAAGCCTTGCGCCAGCAGCCGGCCCTCAGCCAGGTGGTGGGCGCGGATTTTACCCTGCCGATGATGCAGGTGGGCCGGCAGCGCTGGCAAAAACGCGGCGGCGACAGCCAGACCCCGGCCGGGCCAACTCAATTTAGCTGGAGTGGAGCCGATACCCTGCACTTGCCCTTTCCCAACGACACCTTTGACGCTGTGGTCAGCGGTTTTTTGCTGCGGAATGTCACCAGCGTAGCCCAGGCCCTGGCCGAGCAGCGGCGGGTCTGCCGGCCGGGTGGCCGGGTGGTGATTTTGGAGATTCCCCGCCCCGCCGACACCCTGTTTGGAGCACTCTTCCGGCTCTACTTTCATCGGGTGGTGCCGCTGCTGGGCGGCCTGATCAGCGGCCAACGCGACGCTTACAGTTACCTGCCCGCCTCCGCCGACGCTTTCTTGCGCCCGGCCGAACTAAAAATGGAAATGGAAAAGGTGGGCCTGCGGCAAGTGAACTATACGATGTTAATGTTCCATACCGTGGCCCTGCACCGGGGGGTTAAGTGACCACAGCCAAAGAGTTCAACAAAGCCGACGAGCGCGGCGTGCCCAGCCTGGTCTGGCGGGCCGGGCAAGAACGCCGGCTGCAGATGATTCAGGCCGCCGCGGCCGAGCGCCTTTCGGCTGGCCGGTGGGTCCTGGTCGATGGCTGTGGGGTGGGGCTGTATGTGCAAGCCCTGCGCCAACTCACTCCCAACGTCGTCGGGCTCGACATCGAGCCGGAACGAACGGCCCAAACGCAGGCTCACTCCC
>CAYZHI010000362.1:0-3692 GCA_964477335.1 uncultured Caldilineaceae bacterium
GGACAAACCAGGCTGAGATATCTTCTTGGGCAATGCTCTGTGGGGATGACCGATGAACCTGATCCGGGTAATGCCGGCGGAGGGAAACCAGACGCAGCCATAACCGTAAACCATCCGCCGCACCGGGTGGTTTTTTATTTTTTGAGATGGAGTGGTATGACTCGAACGATCATTTTTGCCAACGGTGTTTTGAACCGGCCGGAGCAACTCCGGCGTCACCTGCAACCCACCGACCGGATTATCTGCGCCGATGGCGGCGCCCGGCACGCCCTGGCCTTGGGGCTGACGCCCGATGTGGTCATCGGCGACCTGGACTCGCTTGAACCGGCTGTGCAGGCGGAGTTGCAGGCAGCCGGCGTCCGCTTTGAGAGCTACCCGGCGCGCAAGGATGAAACCGATCTGGAGCTGGCCATCGGCCTGGCCGTCGCCGAGGGGGCCGCGGCCATCGACCTGGTGGCCGTGCTGGGAGGCCGGCTGGATCAAACGCTGGCCAACTTAATGCTGCTGACCCGGCCGGAGTGGGCTGGGGTCCAATTGCGGGCCATCGAAGATGATGAAATTGCCTGGCCGGGACGGGCGGGGGAATTTATCACTATTGCGGGCAAGCCGGGCGACACGTTGTCGCTGGTGCCGCTGACCCCCCAGGTTACGGGCGTAACATTGGCGGGGGTGGAGTGGCCGCTCCACCGGGCCACCCTGCATCAAGGCTCAACTCTGACTATCAGCAATGTCCTGACCACGTCCACCGCCCGGCTGCATTTGGAGAAAGGGGTAGTACTGATCATTCAGCAGCTTTCAACGTGAAGTTATGGGGAGTTAGTTATTAGTTAAATGGATAGTTGGTTAGTTGGTTAGAATGGATAGTTGGTTAGTTGGTTAGTTGGATGAATTACCAACTAACCAACCATCTATCTTGAAAGGAGGTATCAAAATGAAGCGTTTGAGTAGCTTGCTTATTTTTACCATTGTCTTACTCGTACTGGCGGCCTGCGCCGCCGCCACACCAGTCGCCCCGGCGCTCCCCACCGCCGCGCCCGCCGAGCCGGCCGTCATCACCCTGATGACCCACGACAGCTTTGCTGTAAGCGAAGCGGTGATTGCTGAATTTGAAGCGGCCAACCAGGCTAAAGTCCAACTGCTGCCTGCCGGCGACGCCGGGTCGGCGCTGAATCAGGCGATTTTGAGCAAGAGTAACCCCCTGGCCGACGTTTTCTTTGGCGTAGACAACACCTTTATGAGCCGGGCCTTAACCGCCGATATTTTTGAGCCTTACCCGTCGCCGCGGCTGGCCGACATCCCGGATGCGTTGGAGTTGGACCCCAATCATCGCCTGCTGCCGGTTGATTATGGCGACGTTTGCCTCAACTACGACAAGGGTTGGTTTGCCGAGCAGTCACTCGACCCGCCGGCCAACCTGGAGGCCCTGCTCGAACCGGCCTACCAGGGGTTGACGGTGGTGGAAAATCCGGCCACTTCGTCGCCGGGGCTGGCCTTCTTGCTGGCCACCATCGGCCACTTTGGTGAAGAGGGCTACCTGGGCTACTGGCGAGGGTTGCGCGACAACCAAGTGCTGGTCGTCGACGGCTGGGAAGAGGCCTACTGGGGTCAATTCACCGCCGCCTCCGACGGCGACCGGCCGGTTGTGGTCAGCTATGCTACCAGCCCGCCGGCCGAGGTTTACTTTGCCGAGAAACCGCTCGAGGAAGCGCCGACAGCAGCGGTGCTGGCCGACGGGGCCTGCTTCCGCCAGATCGAGTTTGTGGGCATTTTGACAGGAACGCAGCAGCGGGAGTTGGCCGAGCAGTTGATCGATTTTATGCTGAGTCCCTCGTTCCAGGAAGATATTCCGCTGCAGATGTTCGTCTTTCCGGCCAACCAGCAAGCGGCGCTGCCTGAGATTTTCGTCAAATTCTCGGCCACGCCGGACGAAACGGCCTACGTTGCGCCTGAGGCTATTGAACTGAATCGAGAGGAATGGATCCGGGCGTGGACCGAAACCGTGCTGCACTAAGTTGGGCCAAAGGGCTGGGCGGGCTGCTCTACCTGGTTCCGCTGCTCTTTCTGGCGCTCTTCTTCTTTTACCCCCTGCTGGCTATTTTTGGGCTAAGTTTGGCCCCGGCCGGCCAGATCGACCTCTCGGCGCTGGGCCAGCTGGTCAGCAGTAGCTATTATAGCCGCACCCTCTGGTTTACCGTGTGGCAGGCGGCGGTATCGACGCTGCTGACAGTCGGGCTGGCCTTGCCGGGGGCCTATGTGTTTGCCCGGTACCAGTTCCCCGGCAAAACGCTGCTGCTGGCCCTGACCACTATTCCCTTTGTGCTGCCGACGGTGGTGGTAGCCAACGCGTTTCTGGCCTGGCTGGGGCCGCGGGGGCAGGTCAATCAACTTCTGATGGCCCTGTTTGGGCTGGATAGCGCCCCCATCGACCTGTACCAGACCATCTGGATCATTCTCCTGACCCACATCTTCTACAACTACACGGTGGTGCTGCGCATTGTGGGCGGTTTTTGGGCCAATCTCAACCCCCGATTGGAAGAGGCGGCCCGAATATTGGGCGCTCGTTCGCGGGACGTGCTGGGACAGGTAACACTGCCGCTATTGGGACCGGCCATCGGCGCGGCGGCGCTGCTGGTTTTTCTCTTTTGCTTCACCAGCTTCGGGGTGATCCTGATTTTGGGCGGGCCTCGCTTTGCCACGCTGGAAGTAGAGATTTACCGTCAAACGGTCAATCTGTTCAATCTGCCGGTGGCGGCGGCCCTGTCGCTGGTGCAGATTAGCTTCACCTTTGGCGTGATGTGGTTCTATACCCGTTTGCAAGCCCGCCTGGCCGTGCCGCTCGACTTCCGGCCGCGAGGACAGACGCAACGCCGGGTAACCAACTGGCGAGACCGGCTCATCGTGGGCGGCAACATTGTACTGATGACCGGGCTATTGCTGTTACCGCTGCTGGCGCTGGTCGAACGGTCGCTCAGGCCGGACGGCGCGCTGAGCCTGCGTTACTATGCCGAACTATTCGTCAACCGGCGCGGCTCAATTCTATATGTGCCGCCCATCGAGGCGGTGCTGAACTCGCTGGGCTTTGCTGCGGTGGCGGTGGTATTGGCGCTGGCGCTGGGGTTGATCAGCGCCAGCCTGCTGGCCCGGCCGCCCCAAGCCACCGAACCGGCCGGACGGGGTGGGGTTGCCCGCCGCTTGCACCGGCTGTTCGACCCGTTGCTCATGCTGCCGCTGGGCGCCTCGGCGGTAACGCTGGGCTTTGGCTTCATCATCACCCTCGACGAGCCGCCGCTCAATCTGCGGGCCTCGCCCTGGCTGGTGCCGCTGGCTCATACCCTGGTGGCCTTTCCCTTTGTGGTCCGGGCTTTGCTGCCGGCGCTGCGGGGCATCCGGCCATCGCTGCGCGAAGCGGCTGCGGCGCTGGGGGCCAATCCGTTGCGGGTGTGGCGCGAAGTCGATTTGCCGATTGTAAGCCGGGCCTTGCTGGTGGGCGCAGTCTTTGCCTTCACCATCAGTCTGGGCGAGTTTGGAGCGACCGCGCTGATCGCCCGGCCGCAAACCCCGACCATGCCCGTGGCGATCTATCGCTTCCTGGGCCAGCCTGGCGCGCTCAACTACGGCCAGGCCCTGGCAATGAGCACCATATTAATGTTAGTCTGCGCAGTGGGGATGACGGCTATCGAACGGTTTCGGGT
>CAYZHI010000363.1:0-3691 GCA_964477335.1 uncultured Caldilineaceae bacterium
GTGCGGGCCGAGGCATTGGTGGCTGTTTTCATGCCGAAAAAGCCGCACAAGCCGGAGAAAAAACCGCCGGTAATAAAGGCAAAGGGGATAATCCGGTTTTGAACGCCAAAACCATAGGCCAGCACCACAAAAATGAGGAACAGAACCACAAAGGCGATGGTAACCACTTTATATTGGCGGCGCAGATAGGCCATTGCGCCTTCGCGAACGGCCAGAGCGATTTCCGCCATCCGCTCGGTGCCCTCACTTAATTTCATCAGCGAGCGGTAGAAATGCCAGGCAAAGCCCAGGGCAATGAGGGAGCCAATCGGCGCCAGCCACCACACCAATGGCAGGGTTTCCCGCCCTTCTTGGGCCGGCGGCGCAGCCAAAACAGCCGGGGCTACGGCAAGCATAGCCAACACAGTCATTATTACAACAGTTAGACGAATCATAAACCCTCTCCTAAAGTTATGTAATTGGGGATGATTATGGTCTTTACACAGACCTTGATGTGAAACAACCGGTGGCAGATAGGGGGCAAAAAAAAAGCTCAGTACTTCACGGCGATACGCCAGACTGCAGCTTCTTTGCCCTGATGATATCGCAACCCACTGATCGGTCAGATTTTAAATGAGATATTTTTGATTGTCAAATTATTTTGTACCATAGGGTACTAATCGAGGGGTACTAATCGAGCGGCCAATTCTGTTTAATCTTGTTTTAATCACAAACCTGTACTATTTTTTTGTAGCGGGACGTTTCCTTAAGTTATGTCCTTAAGGTTGCGCCCGTTCTTTATTGTGTAGTGGTTGCCGGAGCAGCCAGAACGTCAGGGCACCTACTCATTTCAGGAGATTGGACCGGTTCGATGATTCAGGCTCACAATTTGACCAAATATTACGGCGCTACTACGGCTATCCGGAACGTCAGCTTTCACGTTAGTAAGGGTGAAGTTCTCGGTTTCCTCGGGCCGAATGGCGCAGGCAAAACCACCACCATGCGAATTCTGACTGCCTATATGCCCCCGTCGGATGGGCTGGCCAGTGTGGCCGGCTACGATGTTTTTACCCATAGCCTGGAGGTGCGCAAGAGAGTTGGCTATTTGCCGGAATCGGTGCCCCTCTATACCGATATGACCGTGCGCAGCTACCTTAGTTATGTGGCCGCCCTCCGCAAAATCAACCGGCGTTCCAGGCGAGTGGCTGATACCCTGGAGAAGGTTGATCTGGGCCGTGAGGCTGACACATTGATCGGTAAATTGTCAAAGGGGATGCGCCAGCGCGTTGGTATTGCCCAGGCCATTGTTCATGATCCCGAAGTGCTCATTTTGGATGAACCTACCATTGGCTTAGACCCCAAACAGATCAATGAAGTGCGCCAGTTGATCCGGCAATTGGGCGGCGAGCACACCATCATTCTCAGCAGCCATATTTTGTCAGAAGTAGAGCAAATTTGCAGCCGGGTCCTCATCATCAACAAGGGTGAGATTGTGGCCGAAGACACCCCGGCACGCCTGATATCGCGGCTGGAAGGTGGTGAACGAGTCAGGCTGCAAACGTTCGCGTCGCCGGCCAACGCCGTCGAAACTCTCCAGGCATTGGAACAAGTTCGAAAAGTAGTTGTCCTGATGCCCAATACCTTTGAAATTGAATGTGCTGGCGGGGCTGACTGCCGTCCTTTTTTGGCTCAATTTGTGGTTGAGCAGGGCTGGGGACTGTTGGAGTTGCGGTCCATTGAGGCCAGTTTGGAAGACATATTTTTGGAATTGACGGCTGAGCAAGCCGTTTAGGAGCAGATAGTTAAGGTATGAATGCCCTGGTCATTGCTAAACGAGAAATTGCGGCCTATTTTTTGTCGCCGATTGCTTACGTGGTTGGGGCAGCCTTCTTGTTTATTACCGGCCTGTTTTTCTACCTGACCGTCGCCTTTGATTACCAGGCCTCCCTGTCCCAGGTTTTTACCGTCATTGCCGTTATTCTTCTGTTTGTGGCCCCCATCTTAACCATGCGCCTGCTGGCCGAAGAGGCCCGTTCCGGTACCTTGGAACTCCTGATGACCGCCCCGGTGCGTGATTGGGAGGTTGTGCTGGGCAAATTTGTGGCTGCTTTCCTCTTTTTTGTGGCCCTGTTGATCCCGACTCTCTACTATCTCCTGGTATTGGTCTTTTATGGAGCGCCTGACCTGCCGGTGACTTTTGCCGGGTATCTGGGACTTGTTCTGCTAGGAGGAATGTTGCTCAGTCTGGGGTTGCTCACCTCGGCTATGTCGGCCAATCAGATTATTGCCGCAGTGTTGGGAATTGCCCTGGCGCTCACCTTTTGGCTGGTTGGAGGCCTGGCTGCTACGCTACCGGGTCCACTTGGGACTATACTGGCTTATCTGGCTGTACAAAATCATTTTGACAATTTTCTGGTCGGCTTGATCACCACCTCCACTATAGTCTATTTTCTGAGTGTTACGGCGGCCGCGCTCTTCCTGGCTACCCGCGTTCTTGAAATCAGGAGATGGCGCAAATGACCACGGAACTTCCTTCGGCCTCGTCTCAACATCCCCCTATCTCGTCTCGACGAAACCTGCGGTCCTTTGCCTGGGGCGTGGCAACTCTTGGGATGATCCTGGTTGTCGGCGGCGTGTTGCTTTACCTCTTCAAACCAAACCGATATCTTGAAGTTCAACTGGGGGTTGGTCTCGGGGCGGTGCTGCTGTTGGGCGCAGTGCTGATGCGGCCCGAGGTGGTCCGTACGGCTCTGGCCGGCCGCCCGGTCAAATATGCCTCCAATGCCTTGATCACAAGTGTGGCTTTTATTGGCATTCTGGCATTGCTCAATTCTCTGAGTCTAAAATACGAGCACGAGTTTGATCTGACCGAAACCGGCCTGTTCACGCTTTCGGAACAGACCATCAAGACCCTGCAAAATCTGGACGAGCCGGTGCAGATTCTTGGCTTCTTTCAAAGCAGCGATCCGCGGCTCAAGCGGGCCCGCGACTATCTGGAGCGGTACAGCCATTACACACCCCACCTGAGTTATGAGTTTCACGATCCCAATATTGAGCCGGCGCTCGCCCAAAGCGTGGGGCTGTCCAACTACGGTTTGGTTTTTGTTAGCGGCCATCGTAGTTATGAAACCGCCAGGGTCGATGAGCAGTCTATTACCAGCGGCTTGATCCGGGTTACCCGGGAGCAGCCCAAAAAAATCTATTTTCTGACCGGCCATGGTGAACATCGCCTTGACGATGGCGATAAAGAGGGTTACAGCGCAGTTCAACAGGCGTTGGAACGCGAAAATTACCAGGTTGATACCCTCAATTTGCCGGCTGTATCTGAGGCTATCCCCGCCGATGCGACTACGTTGATTCTGGCCGGGGCTGATCGCGCCCTATCAGCCAGTGAAACCCAACTGCTGGCGGGCTGGCTGGCGACCGGCGGTAAATTGATGATCCTGGTCGATCCGCTGCAACCGGTGCCGCTGGCCGAACTATTGCCGGAGTATGGCCTGGCAGTTAGAAATGACTTTGTAGTTGAGGATTACAATCATGCCCTGGTAACCCTGGGGCCGCATGGACTTAAGCCTCAGCTCCTGGCCCCATTGGTGGTGGAATATCCCTACCACGAAATTACCCGCGGTTTGAATGGTTATCAATCCTTCTATCCTTTTGCCCGTTCCATTACCCTAAGCCCCCCCCCCGATTTCAGCATCAATGTGGCCCC
>CAYZHI010000364.1:0-3671 GCA_964477335.1 uncultured Caldilineaceae bacterium
ATGACCAGGCTCATCGTCATAAAGGTAAACAGGCCAACCAGAGCTTCACTGTGGTTGGCTTTGAAGAGCCAGCGGCTCAGGTAATAAATTGCGGCCAACCCGCTGAAGGTCAGGAGTAAAGGGAGTAGACCCAGCGAGATCAGTGTTGGCCAGGTGGGCAACAAGGCCGGCAGGTCGAGCCAGAACTCGTCCACGATGACCAGCAGCGGAACAAGGTCGAAACTCAGGAAGGCGCCCAGCAAGGCGGCCCGCTGGCCAACCGGCGAGCGGAAGTAGCGGCCGATGTTGTCCTCCTGGCGGTCCCAGCCAGGCAAAAATACCAGCCCGGCTAACACCACGCCAACCAGTATCAGGGCCGCCAGGGCATCCATATGTAGCAACAACTCTTGCAAGCCCAAAAAATACCAGGCGGCTTTGGCCGGGTTGGGCGACTGGGTCGGGTTGGCCAGCTCCTCCAACGGCGCCGGCGCCAGCATCGACCAGATGACCAGTGTGGCGATGAGGAGCATGGCCACGGCAAACTCCTTCCGAACCAGGTGAGGGATGGTGGCCAGCCGTTCAACCCGCTCACCCGGCGCTGTGGCTGGCTGAGAAATCCCGCCGTTTTTGCGCACCTTCCAGAAATGATAGGCCATTGTCAATCCCAATAGTACCGGCAGCACGGCCACGTGGACGGCGTAGAAATTGCTCAAGGCGGCCTGGCCCACCTCCGGCCCGGCCAAAATAAAACCACTGATGGCGGCGCCGACCAGCGGCAGGTAACCGATTAGGCTGGTGCTGACGGTAATGGCCCAGTAAGCCAGTTGATCCCACGGCAACAGATAGCCGGTAAAGTTAGCCGCCACCACCAGCAGCAACAGCCCTATGCCAACCAGCCAGGTGGTCGCGCGACCCTGCTTAAACCCACCGGTCAAAAAGACTCGACCCAGGTGCAGAAAAGTGGTAATGACCAGGAGATTGGCCGACCAGTGGTGCAGGGCTCGAATCAGTGAACCAAAGGCCACTTTTGTCTCCAGGGTCTGGATGCTGGTGTAAGCCTGGTTGACGCTGGCCTCATAACGGAACATCAGCAACACCCCGCTGACCACCAACAGCATCACCAGGGTGGCCGAAATGCCGCCCAACCCCCAGGTATAAGAAAAGCGCAAGGCCGGGTGGGGCACTCTGGCCGGATGAAGGTGTAGAATCAGGTTATTGGCCACCAGTTGAAACTGGCTGCGGTAATCGGTTTTGAGGGTTGAGCTGTTTTGGGCCATGGCCGCAACTCCGTAATTAACTCGATTTTTAGGCTAGTTTTCGGTGCAAAACTCCGTAGGTGGGGCATCCTATGCCCTACCGCCGGGCATAGGATGCCCGGGCTGCCGTTTCGCACCGAGTACTAGGCTAATTTTTGAGTACAACCGGCAGAAAAACCTGAAACTGGCTCACACTGATTGCCTCTGTTCCGTGGTAAACAAATGCTCGTCCCCGCAAGTCGGTCTCAATGCGGTAGGTCGGCGCGCCGACCACGAGATCGGTGTAGCTGTCGCTGTTAACATCCCCGGCCGTGCTGACGGCGTGGCCGAACTCTGTTTCGGCCTTGTTGCCTTCGCCGCGCCAGGCCGGGGTTGGCGCCAGGCCGGCGCCCGAACCCAGGAACAGAAAAGCGCCGCCTTCGCGAGAGTTGTCATTGGTGTAAAACTTGGCTCCCACCAACACATCGGCCAAACCATCGCCGTTGACATCCCCGGCCGGGCTGACCGCGCCGCCAAAGCTCGACCCGCTCTGGCTTATGTCGAGCGTTTGCTGGGCGATTGGCTGCAAACCTGCCGCCGAGCCGAGGAAGAGAAAGGCCGCGCCGGCGTCGGTCTGGTCCGTGTCGAAGAGGGGCGCGCCGGCGATGACATCGCTGTAGCCATCCTGGTTGATATCTCCGGCCAGGCTGACCGCGGCCCCAAATCTGGCCCCGCCTTCTCCGCCGCTGATGGTCAGGTCAGGGGCAGCGCTTAAGCCGGCAGCCGAGCCGTAGAAGAGGAACACCGCCCCCTCATCTTGCTGTGGCCCGTCATATTCCGGCGCGCCGACGATAACATCGGCGTAGCCATCGCCATTAACATCGCCGGCGGTGGCCACGGCGCTGCCAAAGCCGGCCCCGGCCTGGTCGATTTCGGCTATCCAGTCTGGGATATCGCTCAATCCTGCGGCCGAGCCGTAGAAGAGATAGGCCCGGCCCTCGTTGGTTTGGTCATTGCTATACCACTTGGCCCCAACAACCACATCGGCGTAACCATCGCCGTTGACATCGCCGGCCGTACCTACGGCAACGCCCAGATAAGCGTCTTTCTGATCGCTCTCACAGCTCCAGCCCGGAGAGGCGCTCAAGCCCGCCGCCGAACCAAAATAGACAAAAGCCATACCTTCGGCTGACTGGCCGTTGTTGTAGCGATCGGCGCCGACAATGACATCGTCAAAGCCATCGTTGTTCACATCGCCGGCCGTGGCCACGGATGCGCCAAAGTTAGCCCCCTTCTGGCCGCTGCCGGCCGTCCAGTTGGGGGAGTGACTCAAGCCGGCGGGCGAACCGTGGAATAGGTAAGCCACCCCTTCACGGTCCACACCGTCGGTGGTTCTGGTATCTTTGGGCGCGCCGACGATGATATCGCTGTAACCGTCGCCGTTGACATCCCCGGCCACGCCGACGGCATAGCCCACATCATCGCCGGTGCTGTCGCCTGCGTAATCCCAGGTCAAGGTGAGGGCCAGCAGCGCAGCCGCGGTCGACAGCCAACCGGAGGCGGCTGCAACCGGCCGGGTTGAAGGCCGGGGCAGGCAGATCGAGCTGATAATTAGCGTGACCAGGGCAGCCAGGGTTAGCAATCGTTTACGGTTCACCGGTATGTCTCTTTGACTTCATCGGGAGGTGACCGGCGCTTTTGAAGCGCCGATCACCTCTGTTACTTTTCACAGTTACTTCAAGAGCAGCGGCAGAAATAGCTGCCAGTTGTCTGTTATGGCGGCCGGGTTGCTGGCGGCGTCGCCCGGAAAAGTCAGGGCATTGATTTCGGCCAGATTGGGGTAATCATCCTGATCGGAGTCGAGCGCCTCGATCAGGCCGAGCGCCTGCCAGTTGTCGCCGTAGGCCAGATAGTCGGCGCCGTAAGGATTCAGCCCCCAGTCGCCGGTGTGGCAGATGGTACAAGTGTGCAAGGGTGTGCCCTCAAGACTGGGATATTTGAACAGCAAAATTGACATCTCATCCGGGTAGTCGTCCGGGTCGCCAGGGAAGGTCAACAGGGTCAGCTCGAGCAGGTTGGCGTAATCATCGCCATCGGAGTCAAAATCCTCGATTGCAACTAAAGCCGCCGGGTTGCGTCCGTTAGCCCGGTAAGCCTGGCCATAGGGATTCAGGGCCGGATCAACGTACGGATTGCCGAGGTGACATAGGTCGCAGGAGGCCAGGTCGGTATAGCTTAGCTGCGGGTAAACGGTGGTGACCAGCGCCAGATCATCGGGATGATCATCGGCGTGACCGGGAAAGGTCAACAGGTTGATCTCGTCAATATTGACGAAGCCATCCCCGTCCGAGTCCAGGCGCTCGATGGCGGCAAAATCATAGCCGCTGCCGGCGTAAGCGGCGCCGTACGCATTCCGGCTGAATTCGCTGGCGTGGCAGAAATTGCACTCCTCCAGGC
>CAYZHI010000365.1:0-3669 GCA_964477335.1 uncultured Caldilineaceae bacterium
GCCGCCGCCGCCGCCCTGCTGGAGGAGGCCGGCTGGCGTGACCAGGATGGCGACAGCGTCCGCGAATGTTACGGCTGTCTGTACGCCCAAGAAGGCGACCCGCTGGCCATTGAGTTCATGACTTATACGGAGTACGGCGAGCCGCTGGAATTGACCCACCAGTTGGTCGGCGAGATGCTGGAGGCGGTTGGTTTCAAAGTCGAACTGACCCTGGTCGAAGGCAGCGTTTTGTGGGCCGATTATGAGAGCGGCGGAATCGAGCAGCAGGGGGACTTTGATCTCGATCTATGGGATGACGGCTATGCTGGCCTGGATCCGACCGATTTTCTGTGGGAGCTTTACTACTCAGCTGCGGCGCAGCCGGACGATGGCTGGAACGTCGTTCGCTGGAAAAACGAGGAGTTCGACGCGTTGCTGGATGAAGCCTACACCCTGGACGAAGCCCGTCGCCAGGAACTCTTCTGCCAGATGGCCGAACTGCTGGACCAGGAGCTGCCCTCGATCCCGTTATTCTCCACCATCGAATCTTCGGCCCACTCAAACCGGCTGGAAGGGGTGCAGGCCTCGGTCAACGATATCGTCACCTGGAACGTCGCCGACTGGAAAGTGAAAGAGTAGACTTTACTGTAATTAAAGTGGCGGTCACTTATTATCCTCCAGAAAAGTTTTTGCCGGGATTTGGGGATTAGGGGGAAAATTTAAAGGGAAAATCCTCCAATCTCCTAATCCCGGCCTAAATTTTGTGGAAAAAACTTATTGGGACATCTAATAATCAAGATAGGCAGTTAAATGGGCAACTACGTCATCCGGCGGTTGTTGCAAGCCATCCCGATACTCTTCATAATCAGCATTGGCATGTTCATCCTGGTCAACCTGGCCCCCGGCGGCCCGCTGGCCGGCCACAGCCGCTCCCGGCACGTGCGAGCGGAAAAGGTCGAGGCGCTCAAACGGCAATATGGGCTGGATAAACCCCTGCCGGTGCAGTATGTCGTTTGGCTCATTGGCAACGATTGGATGAAGGTTGACGCCGACGGTGATGGCCTGGCCGAAAGCTACGGCGAGCGCCGGGGCATTCTGCGGGGCGATTTTGGGGTTTCGTTTCGCACCCGCCAACCCGTGCTGGCCGAGATTGGCGTCCGGCTGGTCAATTCAGCTTACCTGGTGAGCGTAACGCTTGTCGTGGTAGCTCTCATTGCCATTCCCGTGGGCGTAATCTCGGCCGTGAGGCAGTACTCTCCATTCGATATCACCGTCACCACCCTGTCGTTTATGGGCCAGGCGATTCCGGAGTTCTGGCTGGGGCTGATTCTCATCCTGGTCTTCTACGCCTGGCTGGAAAATCCTTTCACCGGCGAGCCGCTCCTGCCGGCCGGCGGCATGCACACCCTGGGGGCAGAGTTCTCGCTGTGGGACTGGATCAAACATTTGATCTTGCCGGTGACGATGGGCATGGTCGGCTGGGTGGCCTGGTATTCCCGATTTCTGCGTTCGAGCATGCTCGATGTGATTCACCAGGATTATGTGCGCACCGCCCGGGCCAAGGGGCTGACCGAGCAGGTGGTCCATTTCCGCCACACCCTCAAAAACGCGGCCATTCCGCTGGTAACCATCTTCGCGTTGGACCTGCCCTACATCTTCACCGGCTCGCTCTACGTTGAGCTGCTCTTCTCCTGGCCGGGGATGGGCCGGCTGTATTACCAGGCCGCGGTCGAGCGCGATTATCCGGTGTTGATTGCCATCCTGATTATCGCCGCCGCCGTGATGATTGTGTGCAATCTCATGGCCGACCTGGCTTATGCCTACCTGGACCCCCGAGTTCGCTATGACCGCTAACAGAGCCGCCGAGCCGTTATGAACGAAAGCCTGGCCAATTCCGCCGTCCCGAACAAAGTCTCGCCTGGACTTACCTCCGCCCGGCAGGTCGAGGTAAGTATGACCGCCCTGGTCTGGCGCCGTTTCTCGCGTCACCCTGGGGCCATCGCCGGTTCAATTATCTTGAGCATTATTGTCATAGCCGTCATTCTGGTCCCGTTATCGCCTTATGACCCCGAGTTATCCGATCTGAGCAGTCGCTTGCAGCCGCCGTCGCTGGCGCACCCGATGGGCACCGACGCCCTGGGACGGGATTTGTTCACCCGTGTCCTCTACGGCGGGCGGATATCCCTCTCGGTCGGCTTGATGGTGGTCATGATCGCCCTGTCGGTGGGTGTGCCCATTGGCGCGACCGCCGGTTACTTTGGCAAGGGGATCGATAATATCCTGATGCGCATCACCGACGCTGCCCTGGCCCTGCCCTCCTTCCTGATCCTGATTCTCATGAGCGCCATCCTGCGGGAGATCGAGCTGCCCTTCGTTGAGCGGAATAACGTGGTGACGATTGCCGGGGTGATCGGCTTGCTGGCCTGGATGACCCTGGCCCGCCTGGTCCGGGCCTGTTTTCTGACGATCCGCGAACAGGATTTTGTGACCTCGGCCCGCTGCATTGGTACATCGAACTTCAGAGTCATGCTGCGCCATATCCTGCCCAATTCCGTCGGCCCAATCATTGTCGAGTCTACCCTGGGACTGGGCTATGCCATCATGGAAGAGTCAGGGCTGAGTTTCCTGGGTTTTGGCATCCAGCCGCCAACGCCGAGCTGGGGCAATCTGTTGGGCAGCGCCCAGGAGCACATGACCCGCCATCCCTGGCTGGCCATTTTTCCCGGCCTGATGATCTTCTTGACGATTATCTCGGTCAACTACATTGGCGACGGCCTGCGGGATGCCTTTGACCCCCACAAAGTGCTCAAACAGGTAGGGGAACTTTAGGTGTTGTTCAGGAGTATTTGTTCGACAGACGTATCTCAAACCGAAGATTTGTAGCGGGGATTAGAAGACACTTGCACCGGAGCGCAAGTGCAGGTGTTTGGGGATTTATCCGAAGAATTTATCTCCTAATCCCCAAATCCCCGCCAAAAAATGGTTGTTTACTGGGCTACTGAGTAGATACATTCAAGAATCACAAGGAGGAAACAAATTTATGTCAGTTGAACGCCCCCCTATCGAACCGATCAGGCCCGATTTCAAATTTCAGTTCCAGAGTAAAGCCCAATTGGACCAACTCCAGGAGGCCACGCTCGATATCCTGGCGAATATCGGGGTCAAGTTTCCTTCGGAGCAAGCCCTGGCTATCTTTGCCGATCACGGCGCCCAGGTCGACCGGCGCAGTCAGATTGTCAAAATTCCGCCGGATTTGGTTCGCCGGGCTATGGCCGCCGTACCCCGTTACTTCTCGCTGGGGGCGCGTGACCCGGCGTGCGACTTCCGCCTGCAGGAGGGCGTCACCTACTTTACCACCGACGGCTGCGGCGTGGAAACGATTGACTTCGAGACGCGCCAGATTCGCCGCTCCTGCAAGGCCGATGTCGGCCGGATGGCCCGCGTGGCCGATTATTTGTCCTCCATCGCCTTTTACTGGCCGATGGTCAGCGCCCAGGATTACGGCGTTACCGCGCCCCTGCACGAGTTGGATGCCGCCTGGAATAACACCTCCAAGCACGTCCAGAGCGAAACGCTGATGGGCGCGGCGTTCGCTCGCTATGCCATCGAGATGGCCACAGTCATCGCCGGCGACAAGGCGGAGCTACGCCGGCCGCCGCTCTTTTCAGTCATAATCTGCACCATCGCCCC
>CAYZHI010000366.1:0-3634 GCA_964477335.1 uncultured Caldilineaceae bacterium
GATTATCTTCTTCCATTTGTTGACGACTGACCATCTGCGCCAAATCCTGGCTTTGTTGTTGACAAAAGAAGAAAAACTGCTGGCCGGCCAGGAACTGCACCTGGAGTTATCTGACGGGGCCAAATCCTGGCTTTTGGCTCAGAATGACCACCCGGAATGGGGGGCGCGGCCGCTGCGCCGGATCATTCAGAAATTTATCCGCGAACCAATTGCTGATTTCATCTTGAAAGAGAATCTCGAATCGGGGGCAACGATCAAAATCACTGTCAAAGGCAAAAAACTGGCCTTTGACATCAAGAAAAAGTGACATCTGTCACCATTACATTAGGATTTTTCTGTAACTACTCAGCCGGCGCGACTGAAGTCGCTTTTGCAGGGCTTTTGGCCGTAATGTCCGCCTACGCGGACAAAAGTAACCCGTCCACGCAGGTGGACGACCGGCTTTAGTAGAGGCGGTTTCAACCGCTTAAGGCTTAAGGCTGAGCAGTTACATTTTTCTTGCTCAACAATGGGGTTGATTGGAAAAAAGTTATGGATCCGTTGAACATCAATGTCAATGAAATGGCTTACATTCGGAGCGAGTCAGAGTTTGGCCGGGCCCGAATGAAAGCTTTTGTCGAAATGGTGATGGGTTTGATCACCGGCCATCAATTGCACCTGCTCTCGTTTGATGAGGTCGTTGAAAAGTTACGGTTGAAGCAGGCCATTTACCGGGGTTTGCAAGACATTCCGATCAAGAATATCGTTGGTAGCACCGGCCGCTACGAAGATTTTACCCGCACCTTTTTACCCCGCCGCGGCGACAAACGGGATAAGGAACGCTGGCGCAACATTTACACCCTGGCCGTGACCGGCAAGGGTTTTCCCCCCATCGACGTCTACAAAATCGATCAGGTCTTTTTTGTGAAGGATGGCAATCACCGGGTCTCGGTCGCCCGCGAGTTAGGCTGGGAAACCATCCAGGCCCACGTAACCGAATTGCCGTCGGCCATTTCGCTTGCTCCGGATGTAGAGCCGGACGAGTTACTCATTAAGGAGGAGTGCGCCTACTTTTTGGAGAAAACTCATCTCGATGAGACCCGGCCCGACTCCAAGCAGCATCTCAACTTTACCGTGCCGGGCGGGTATCGGCGGCTGCTCAACCATATTGAATTGCATCGCTACTTGCTGGAACAGGAGCAAGGCCAGCCGTTGGCCGGTGATGAGGCCAGGGCTTTAGAAATAGCTGCCGCCAGTTGGTATGATAACGTTTATTTGCCGATTGTCGAAGTGGTCCGCCGGATGGACGTGCTCAAGCATTTCCCGGGCCGGTCCGAAAGCGATCTGTACGGTTGGCTGGTCAAAAACCAGGCTGCTTTGCGGCAGCAGCACCACCTGGCCAAAATCGAAGACCTGCCCAGCGCCCTCGGTTTTTGGCTGGCTTATGGCGACAAATCAGCTGAAACCCTTGAACTCGATGAAATTGACTTGCCGCGTGCGGCCGAGGAATTCCTGGAGTCGATTGGTCAGCAGAAGAAAAAAGATCCGAACATTTGATCCTTTTATCCGGTTATATCATGACCAGAGCTCAATGGAAAAGTCTATTATTCTGGGTGGCGGCTATTTTTATCATTGTGCTGGCCACTGTTTTTTATCGACCGGCGGCAGCCAAAACTGGCTCATTGCTTATCTGGCTGAACGATAAAATCTACATTATGGACATTGACTCATTGAATTTGCAGCGGGTTGGTCCGGCCCTGGCTGGTGAGGCAATGGTTCCGTCGCCGGGCTGTACTGGCCAGGCAAAGTTGCCTTGCTGGGTGACGGCCGGCCAGAATCTTTACCCGGTTGATCTGCCCGGCCAGGGCAGTGGCTACTCAGAGGCCGTTTTGCCCGTTGGCGAGGGCTATTCCTGGCTTGACGAGGTGACGATGAGCTGGTCGCCTGACGGCCGCTGGCTGGCTTACAGCGTCTTCAGCCAGGCCGATAACCAGGCTGAACTGCGTCTTTACAACCCTATCACAGGTGAGATAAAAGCGCTGGCCACCGGCGTCGATCCAGAAATTACGCCGGCCTGGCGGGCGGGTTGTGCGGCCGGTCTGGACAGCCCTGATTGCGAACTGGCCTACAAAACCAGGCCGGTCAACATCGGCGTTAAAGAGGCGGCGCCGGCGGTGGTGGCGCTCAATCTGGCCAGCGGCCAGGCGCGGCAGTGGCAGCTTGCTGCCGAACCAATTTTTGAATTGCGCTGGAATGCGGCCGGCCAGTTGCTTTACAGCCAGCCCAAACGCCATTTTCGCCATATAGTCGATGGCAGCCGGGCTTATTCAATTCCTGCCGCCAGTCAACTGGCCAATATGTCGCCCGATGGTCAATATACCGTCTACTACCAGCCCTTTACCCTGGCCGACTGCCCGGCCGCGGATGAGGCCGAAACCTGTATGCACCTCGGCGTCTGGCTAACGGCGGAGAATGGCGGCAGCGCCAATCCCCGCCTGATCTACAGCTCTAATCTGGCCGAACCGCACACCCGCGGGCTTAATTTTGTGCCGGTCTGGTCGCCCTTTGGCAACGGTTTTGTCTTTTTGCAGGATGGGCAATTAATTTTTTACGACCTGCGGCAGCAGGAAGCGGTCATCTGGTATAAGTCGCTGGGCGATAAGTTGCGTTCGGCACCGGTTTTTTCACCCCAAGAGGAGGCAGTCGCTTTGGTGGATAACCAGGGTCAAGGTTATTCGGAGTATCGATTGTTGGTGATCAATCCCCGGCTCCAGCCGATTGAGCATATCATCGATACCAAAACTGGTTTTCGGCTGCTGGCCTGGCTACCGAATTGAGGACGATAAAAGTAGAGGTTGCTAAAATAAAGAAGGGCGCTTTCAGAGCGCCCTTCTGACTTGGTGAGTGTGGGGGATTGGAGAGTTATTAAAGTTCGCCTCTGGCAAAGAGGCCCAGGGCTACTTCCTCATTCCAGGTTTCATCCAGTTCCCTGGCTACAGCCGCAGCCACATCTTTGGCCGAGCCATCTCGCTCTTTCTCTTTGCCCCATTTAAACATTGAGGTGTAGGCCGCGGCGCTGGTTTGACCAGCTTTGGATGAGGCCCGTTCCACCGCCTCTTGAAATCGGGCCGGTAAATTTTCTCTAACGGTGCCATTGACATCGGTAGCTTTGACGCCTAGCGGAATGTGTTCCCAATACAAGATTTGGTACCGTGCCATTTCTTACACTAACCTCCTGGGCCGAGTCGCCAGTCCCAACCGAAGTGGTGATCAGGCTGGTTCTATTTGGTGGCGAATTACTCCCTGGCCGGATTTTGTTTGCTCTGCTTACCCTGAATTATGTTTCTAGTTTACACTTTCCGGTCTAAAATTGCAACTTTTTTAAATGGCACATTTGGGCTAAATCGGGCTGATCTGGTTCATAGAATTTACGCCAGGCGCTTGAAAAATCCCTGGCTTTGACTACAATTACAAAGGTTACCTGGATTAGGGGCGCGCTTTTTTCGCAACTAATCTATTTTTTTGGAGATAACGGCCTGGACCATCATTAACGAAAATCTAATGAGACTAGGCTAAGCTTGAACATGCTAACCCAATATTTCCTGAAAACTCCGCAGAAATGATGACAGATTTTGGCAGAAAAGCATAATTTATG
>CAYZHI010000367.1:0-3601 GCA_964477335.1 uncultured Caldilineaceae bacterium
CCGGTTTCATGATGCCGAACGCCCGCATAATTGATCTGGCCTACTTCATCAGCGCGGTCTCCTGGGGTTTAGATGTCGCTATGATCGATCCTTTCACGCCTTATCTGCCCTGGTTGAGTCGAACTATGGACTTTCTGAAGGGAGTTGATGCGTATGCCCAAGAATACTTAGCCTATTTTCGAGCTAACCAACCACACCAACCGAAAGGAGGAGATAAGGGGCAAAAACAAGAGATTTGATCAAATCAAGGAAGAGACGTCGATTGGTTCACTGTAATAGTAGGACAAGCCATTAAAATACAAAAAGGAGATACCCTAATGCAATTCAAAAAAGCAACTCAAGCTGATCTGGAGCACTTCAACGAGCATGGTTATGTGATTATGCATTCTCTCTTTGACACCGAGGAGATGAACCTGCTCATCACTAAAGCTAGAGCCGATAGTAGGATGCTGGCGAGCGCCGAAGACCGTTTGGACGATTCAGGCAAATCCGCCAAATTGGCTATGTGGCATGAGGAGCGCGACGACCTGTACGGCATGTTTTCACGTTGCCCCCGCATCGTCGACTCGATGGAGAAGTTTCTGGGGGGCGAAGTCTATCATTATCACAGCAAAATGAGCTTGAAAGAGCCCAATGTTGGCGGAGCGTGGGAATGGCATCAGGATTATGGCTATTGGTATACGAACGGTATCTTATTCCCCTATATGGCCAGTTGCTACATTGCCCTGGATCCAGCCACCCGCGAAAATGGCTGCTTGCAAGTGTTAAAGGGTTCGCATCATATGGGCCGGATCGACCATCAATCGGGCAATCAGTTTGGCATCGACCCGGAACGACTGGCCGCAGCCCAGAAACGTTTTGAGCTGGTCTATTGTGAGATGGAGTCGGGAGATGCTTTGTTCTTTCACGGCAATCTGCTCCATGCCTCGGCAGCGAATACCTCGCCCCACCCTCGGTGGGGGCTGATCTGCTGTTATAATGCAGCTCGCAACGATCCGTACAAAGACAGTCCATACGGCGCTCGCTACACCCCACTGAAAAAAGTCGCCGACACAGCCATTAAAGAGGTTGGTCGGGCCGAAATTTCGGCCCTCCAAGGTTAAGGTCCTTTCAGACAGTTAGGGCTTTATATTAGAGTGGATTACGAGTCTCAGTAGATCCAAAATTGCCGTAGGTGGGCATCCCTACACCTGCATCCGAAGGACGCCGCAGGTGCAAGTGTGCCCACCCGCAGAGACATGGGGATGCTTCTGCTACCAAAAATTGGATCTACTGAGTCTTATTCAAAATGACTATCACCCAAACGACCAAATTCCTGTTTCAGATAGGCTGGCAGTGGTTGTAGCGCTTATTGGCCCTCAACCGCCTGGCTGAATTGAAAATCGTGTTCCGACGGGACTTTCAATTGCCGCCTCCAGGCTTTCAACCGGCCTGAGAAGGGAGCGAAGACGCCAATAGACACAATCACCAGGGGCAGAATCTGTCTCCGGCTCGTTAGCTCATCCCAATGGTTCAATTTTTGCCAGATTTTGCCTTTTTGCCGGATACCTCCTCTTGTCGGGTAATGAATTCAGCACTTTTTGAGGATCGCTTGACCGAACATCGGTTCTATGCTAGACTCATCAGTAGTTCACCTGCAACGGAGATCGAACTGTGACGACAACAACCTACGAGGCCCGCCATATCAAGAAACTGGACGGGCTGGAGGCCATCCGGCGGCTGCCCGGTATGTACATTGGCAACAATAGCGTCTACGGCCTGCATCACCTGTTGATGGAACTGATCGATAATGCGGTCGATGAAATCCTGAACGGCTACGGCGACACCATCAGCGTCAATATCCACCCGGATGGCTCGGCCAGTGTGGCCGACAATGGCCGGGGCATCCCCGTGGAATACAAACCCGACGCTAAAGCGTCGGCGCTAACCCAGGTATTGACCATGCTCCACGCCGGGGGCAAGTTCAGGAGCGAAGGCGAGCAGGATGCCTACCTGAGCGGCTCCGGCGGGCTGCACGGCATTGGGGCCAAAGCCACCAACGCCTTCTCCGAGTGGTTGACGGTAGAAGTCCGGCGCAACGGGGTGATCTACCGGCAGCGCTTTGAGAACGGCGGCCAGCCGGTTACGCCGGTCGAAATCATCGAGCCGGCCCGGCAAGTGGTGGTCGGCGTGATCGATCAGTGGACCGAACTGGTGTTGGACCGGAAAGGGCGGCTGGCCACCCTGAAAAACAGCAGCAAGAAGCAGGCGGTCCAAGCCGACCCCAAACTGGGGACCGGTACGATCATTCATTTCCGCCCGCACCGGGCCTGGTTCGATCCGGCCCTGGAGTGGCCGCAGCCACACAAACACGTACCGTGGGAATTCGACCGGATCGAAGCCCGGCTGGAACAGGTGGCCCACCTCCACCCCGGACTGCGAATCGAGCTGTCGGACCGTCGCGGGCCTAAGAAAGAGCACAAGCAGCGGCTCTTCTATGCCCAGAAGGGGCTGCTGGATTACATCGAGCGCTTGAACCAGGGCCATACCCCGCTGCATAAGCCCATCCAGTTCAAGGGTGAAGGAGCTAACGGCGCCAGCGGCATCGCCGTGGAGGTGGTGCTGCAATACGCCGGCGAGGAAACCGATATCGTCAGTTTTGTCAACTCCATTCCGACTCCGCTGGGCGGGACCGCGGTCAGCGGTTTTCAGGCCGGTTTGACCAAAGCGGTCAACCAGTTTGGCAGTGAAAAGAAGCTGCTCAAAGAGGGCAATCTGCGGGGCGAGGATTTGCTGTTGGGGCTGACGGCCATTGTCAATGTGACCATGGCCAAAACGCCGCAGTTCTCCAGCCAGACCAAAGAGGCCCTAACCAGCGCCGAGGCCCAGGGTGTAGCGATGTCGGTGACTTATGACAATCTACTGACCTACCTGAATAAAAATATCCCGGTTGGCAAGGCGATTGTCAACCAGGCTCTGGCCGCCCAGCGCGGCCGGGAAGCAGCCAAAGCGGCCCGCAAGTTGGTGATGCGCCGCTCGGCCCTGGAGGTGGACGGCTTACCCTCCAAGCTGGCTGACGTGCAGCGAGGGGCCAAGGTTGAGCAAACGGTGCTGTATATCGTCGAGGGCGACTCGGCCGGCGGCTCCTGCAAGCAAGCCCGCCATCGCCAGTACCACGCCATTTTGCCAATGCGGGGCAAAATCCTCAATACCGAGACCACCACCCTGGCCCGGATGATCGGCTCGGTCAACGGCCGGGACAAAGGCAATGCCGAGATCAAAGCCATCGTGTCGGCGGTGGGGGCGGGCTTTGGCCCGGATTTCAAGGTCGAGGAGATGCGCTACGGCGCAGTCGCCATTCTGGTCGATGCCGATGTGGATGGCGCCCACATTCGCACCCTCTTGCACACCCTGTTTTGGCGACATATGAAACCGCTGGTCCAGGCTGGCAAACTCTACATTGCCCAGGCCCCGCTCTACCAGCTTCGCCGGGGCAAGCAGGTGGCCTATGCCTACAGCGACAATGAGCGGGACAGGTTGCTGGCCCAATGGGGCCGGGAGGGGGTGACCATCCAGCGCTACAAAGGGCTGGGCGAGATGAATCCCGACCAGCTCTGGGAAA
>CAYZHI010000368.1:0-3554 GCA_964477335.1 uncultured Caldilineaceae bacterium
CCAGGAACCGCTGCGCCAGGCCGCTCGCCTGCTTAACCAGGTCGGCCAGGAGGCGGAAGCGGGCTTGCAAGATCCGCTGACCTTTCGCTATCGTTTTGGTCGCAATCGGCCCGAGGATGCCCCATTGCAACCTGCGCCGGAGCCGGGCAGCAAGCGAGCCGTCGAACCGACCGAAGAACCATTGCCGACTGAGGAACCATTACCAACCGAAGAGCCATTGCCAACCGAGGAACCGGAACCGACCGTAGAACCAACTACCGAGCCGGTTGGCGACCAGCATCAATTTGGACGCGAGGCTGATACCCTGCCCGGTCACTACGGCCAGCCCTGCGAGACGCCGGGTGAGTGTGAACCGGTTGGCGACCAGCATCAGTACGGCCAGGACCCGGAAATCGAACCGGGGCAGCATGGCCAGGAATGTGCCACCCCGGGTGAGTGCGAGCCGGCTGGCGATGAACACAAATACGGCCAGGAAACCGGTGAATCGCCCGGCCCGGCAGACTCCCAGCCGCAGCCGGAGCCGCCCGCCGGGCCGCCTACTGATACCCCACCGGCCAATTCAGCCGATGACTCGTCTGGCGGAGATAAAGGCCAAGACTCGGGCGACAGTGGTCACGATGATAGCGGCGACAGCGGCGGCGGGAGTGGCGGTAAAAAGTAACTCTGGCATATCAATCTGCAGATGACACAATGACTGAGATTGACATCCAACCCAACTTGCTTGAGTCAAACCTGTACTCTGAAAACCGGCCGCTCATTGCCCTGGTGGGTGACACTCTACTTATCGAGTCGGTAGAGGCCAAACTGGTCGATATGGGTGAATTGGATGTGGTGCGTATTCAGACTGAACCGGGTAATGTCGAAAAATATCTTAAATCGCTGGGGCCGGATTTGATCATCTTTGACTGGGATGCCCCTGAAGCCCAATTTGCGCTGCCATTTTTGCGACACCAAATCGGGATTCCGCTTATCGGGCTGGACATCGCCTCCGGCCAGGCGGTTGTGCTAACCAACAGGCGTCACACTATGGCTTCGGCCAACGAACTGGGCCAGATCATCGAGTTGCAACTCGGATACAAGTCTGGTCAAGATTTCCCCGGCTTGGTTCTACTCGATAAAGAAATGCTGAGACAGTATTTAGGGCCGCGCTTACCAGCCATATAAGAACCGGGCCATTGCAAACCTTTCATCAAGACGGAGTTCACCTTGACCGGTGAACTCCGTTTTTTTAATCCGCCAATTATCGTACCAAAAAGCAACCTTCAGACTGATGGCAACCCCTCAAAACAGCGTATAATTTAAGTAGAAAAGATTTCCCTATTCAGCTCTCTCCCCAGAATTAACGGAATAAACGGCCCGATTCGACCGGAACCAATTTTTCCCCAGCAGCGTCTTGATATCGGATTGCTTTGTTTAACACCTTCAATACAGGCAACGTCAGGCCAGTTGGCCGGGCAACGGCTGGCCGATGGTTTGGTGATCGGCTGATATGGGTCAAGCATCCTGCGGTTGAAGTGATAAATTGCTACAATAGGACTAATGCTTGGTCGAACCGGAGTTAGGGCCGCCTCCGGTTAGTCAAGTAGAAAGGTAAAAACAGGTTGGGTGGGGTATGAACATCAAAGGGTTTATGGCCGAACTCCGTCAAAGTTCATCCAGCGTCAAAATGGCGCTGATATTGATCCTGGTCTTGTGGGTGATTACTTGCGCCATTGCCAGCGCCGGCATCCTTTTGGTGATGGAGCGAACCGGCCAGGCCGTTCTGCCTGGACCTGGGGAGACTATGCCAGCGATCAACCTGGAGCCGCCGCTGGGACAGGCCGGCTCGATAGTAACCGTGCAAGGACAGGGCTGGCCATCTGGCCAAACGGTGCTGGTCTATTTACGCGGCGAAAACGATACCTTGCCCAGCTATGCCGTCGCCAGTGGCGTGGTTGACCCCCAAGGCCGGTTTGTAACAACCTTCATCGTGCCATCCGACCCACGCTGGCAAAGTGAGGCGACCCTCACGGTGGTCGCCCGGTTGTTGGCGGGCGATACATCGGTGCAGGCGAATTTTAGATTGGTTCAAACTCCGCCTTCGGCTACGCCTACCTTCGTCTCACCAACCCCGGTCGCGTCTCCACCAACGCCGTCAACCCCAACCACCGCCGCCAGCCCAACCCCGACCATCCCCCTGGTAACGGCCACCACCGATTTGAATATTCGCAGCGGGCCGGGTGCGGTCTACCCTATCCTGGGTTTGCTGCCGGCCGGCCAAACCGCCGAAGCCACCGGCCTCAGCATCGACGGCAACTGGTATCAGATCAAATTCTCCGGCGCTGCCAGTGAACGCGGCTGGCTCTCCGCTCGCTACGTGACCGGCCAAAACGTGAGTAACCTGCCGCTTGTGCCGCCGCCGCCTTTACCACCTACATCTACACCAACGCCCACGGTTACCTCAACGCCAACCGCCTCAGCCACGCCCACAGCCGTGCCGACGAACACACCTGTTCCAGCGCCGACGCCAACCCCGCTGATCATTACCCACTGGCGCGGCGAATACTATAAAAACGACCATCTGGCCGGTTCTCCGGCCCTCATCCGTAATGACCGGCAAATTGACTTTTTCTGGGACCGCGGCGCCCCGGCCAGCGGCCTGCCGGCCGATGAGTTTTCGGTGCGCTGGAGCCGCCATTTGGACCTGGATGCGGGCCTGTACCGCTTTCACTTGATCGTTGATGACGGGGCGCGCCTGTGGATTGACGATCAACTGGTCATCGACGAGTGGCGCGACGGTCGCTTTCGCGAAGTAACAGCCGAGTATGCGTTAGACAGAGGCAGCCATTATTTCGAAGTGGAATATTACGAGCAGTCAGGCCAGAGCGGGATTCGTTTTTGGTGGGACGAATTAAGCCCCTCCTCCTTTCCGGATTGGCAAGGGCGGTACTGGTCGAACCGTTCTCTGGCCGGGCGGCCGCTCTTTGTCCGCAACGATCGAGCCATTGATTTCAATTGGGGCAACGGCTCGCCTGCCCCCGGTTTTCCGGCCAGTGATTTTTCGGTGCGCTGGAGTCGTCAGGTGGACTTTCCAGCGGGCAATTATCGCTTCTATGCCCGCGCCGACGACGGCATCCGGGTATTTCTGGATGATAACCTGGCGCTGGACGAATGGCATCAAAGCGACGGTCAGACCACGTACACGTTTGACCGGCAACTGAACGGGCGCCATACGTTGGTGGTGGAATATTACGAGTCGGCCGGGGCAGCCCTGGCCAGATTCTGGTGGGAACAGGCCGCGTCGACGCCAACCCCAACCGCCACCCCGACCGCCACGGCCACCCATACGCCTACCTCTACGAATACCGCCACGCCAACTCAAACGGTCACCAACACCCCCACCCAAACAGCTACTCCCACCGATACGGCGACCAATACCGCCACCCCCATCGCCACCTCTGACACCCCGACTGCAACGGCCACGGCCACCGATACGCCGACCTCAACCCCAACCTCTACGGCCACGGCCACCGTTACCAATACCGCCACGGCGACTGCTACCGCGACCTCAACCC
>CAYZHI010000369.1:0-3535 GCA_964477335.1 uncultured Caldilineaceae bacterium
CTTGCCTGAGGGCAGGTTGTTTAGCGGAAAAGTGACATAATATTTGGAAAAGCAGGGCCAGTCAGCCACATCCCACTGATTTTGAATATTGATCTGATCATAACCGGCGTAGTTGGCGTCGCCCCAACTGTTGAAGAAATCAGGCGACAGCGGCTCGGCGCAGTTGGCGTGACCGCCGACATGGGCATCGGCCACCACCGCCCCGTTCAGGCCGTGCCGCACCGTTACCACCCCGCCCAGCCGGGCCAAACCCGGCGTGTAACCCGGCCGACCAAAATTGAGCCGCCCCCAGGTGTCTGGGCGTTCAAAATCGACGCCTGCCGGCCAGCCCTGGGTGGGGCTGACCGAACCGCCGGCGTCATCCCGGTCGTGGAGGGCCAGAGCCAGGCCCCAGGCGGTGGCCGCGGCCGGCGGTCCGGTCAAGCCGAAGCTGGCAAAAGGCAGGTGAAAAGTCGCCAGCCAGCCACGATCGTCCTGGTCATCGTTGGGGCTGTTGCCTCGCCAGCCGCTTTCGGTAGTAAAGGGCAAGGCGACCGGTTCCCAACCCGACCCGTTACCCTGGTAAGCTGTCTGGTAGTTGGCGCGGGATTGCCAATGGTTGAGTTGAGCCACCAACCGGTAAGAGTCGATTGAAGGCGCTGCTCCGGTGGGGCCGGCCAGATTGAGATAAAGGGTCACCGCATCCCAATCGGCCAAATCAACCGCTGCCGGTGACGTATCGTACCACAATCGCCGGTCGAAAATGTGCAGGGTTACCACCAGTTCATCATCATTGTAACCCAACCGGACATCGGCATAGTTGGTGGTATTGTTAACCTGGCCGAACCAGAAGATCACACCCTGGCCCAGATCGATGTCGCCGGCAAAGTATGGCACGTTGACTCGTGGGGTTGGGACAGGCGGTTGGGCCAGGGCCGGTTGCGGCCCGGCAGCAGACCAGACCAGGGTACCCAGGCTAAGCCCGACGATTATACTGACGAGATTTGAGTTCCTCATCGGTCAGGCCCCCGGCTAGCGGCTGATTACCGGCAGGAAAAGCTGCCGGCCGTTGACCAACAGATGAATGTTGATGGTGCGGTTGAGTTCACCCCCGCTGGCTACCAACGGAACGGTGTACCAGACCGGATCGGTAAAAGATGGATTATGCAGGTCGGTCAGCGTCAGGGTGGCCTGGCCGCCGGGGGGAGCGATAGTGGTCGGCGTCAACTGGACACTTAATTCGGGGGCGGGACTGGCAGCGGCCAGGGTGATGGTGGAGGTAAAGTCGCCGGTGTGCTGGATGTCGATGGTGTAGACGCCGCTGCCGCCGGAGTCGACGGCGTAGAAGGTGGGGCTGACCTGGAAAGTGAAACCGGAACTGCCCAGCATAGCAACAATATTTTGAATGTAGAAGAGATCACCTACCGCAAAGGCCGGCACATCCAGATATTTCGATAGTTGGGCCGGGGATTCTTTCAAAATCAGGGCTTTGGCCTGAATGAGGGCGTTATAATTATAAAGATGGGCCATCACCCCCTCGCCGATGACGGACTCGTAACGGGAAACAAACCAGTAAGGGGCCACCTTGTTGTACTCAGCAAGGGCTGCCTGAACCTGACCAGGAATGGCCTGTTCCAAATGGTCGCCCAATTCCGGCACCAAATAGAGGAAATTGCGGGCAATATCAAAATGTTTCTTGTGGAATCGCTCCTCGCCCGTCCAATATGAATCTTTGCTGAAGATGCTCACCCGCAACTGAAGCAAGCGATTGAGCTCATTGGTCACCTGGGTGCGGAGTTGGTTGTCCGGGCCTGATTGGCCGGCCAACTCCTGAAGTTCAAGAAAACCGATATAGCCGGCGATATAGGCGTTGAGTTCATAGGGCTGTTGGCGAAAATAATCTGTGGTAGCTATTGTCGGTACCGGCACCAACAGCTTGCCCCGAGCCAGTTGATAGGCGCGAGCGGTATCTTCGGGCACAATTTGGACATATTTCCAGAGGGCATAGAAGTTATGCGGCGGGTAGTTCCAGGAAAAGCCCGATGTTGAATAGCCCGGCGGGTTATTGACCAGATCAGCCTGAACCTCGGGCGGCAACGCCATTGCTTCTCGGGGCGCACCGCTGCTCCAGCCGATAGTAGCGTACATGGTGGGGTCAAAATAGGTTTGAAACTCCTGTCGCAAGTAGGCTCTTAGCTGGCTCTGCAACTGGGGCGAGAGATGAGGATAGGCCAGGCTCAGCACATAGAGCGTGTCGCCAGGATTTTCGAAATAATCGGCAAACCAGCGATAATTGACCATCGACTGGCCAGGATTGTAATAACCCGGTCGCAAGTGACCGGCAGCAACAATTTTTTGAATTTCCTCTTCCAGCCGGGCCACCAGCTCGGTGTGTGGCAAGGGAGCGCTACTGGTTTGAGCCGTGGCGGCCTGAAGCATGGGCAGTTGGCCCGGACCTGAACCTGGCCCAAAAGCAATTACGGCATTGCTGCGATGAACGTAAAAGCGGCCTTGATAGGGAATGATCGGGTTCTGATCGCCGTGATTGTGGTAGGCCGCATTGATACTGTTAGTGTTGCCCCTATACCACCCCTGTAAACGGGGCCAGCCGGGTAAAATGGTCCACGTCTCATCATAGCCCGGCGCCAATGAAGAAAGGTTATAAGACCACACCGTCCCGCTGCTGGCCGGGTTAGTCAGGTTGAACCAGTCACCCACCCGGTCGCAGCAGAGATTACGGTAAATGATATTACCCCCGGCTGAGATGGCCTGCGGTTCAGCCACCGCCCCAAATCCTCCCGTTACACTCAAAAGAGATGGTGTATTTATGTTCCAGCCCATAACCCTCCCCTTGGCGTCTGAACAACATTCATACAGGTTGCTCTGGTACAGAATGCCGTCGGGCCCAACCAGGGGCGGATAGCGATTGCCGGAATTGGTGCTCCACCAGACCACAGGAATGTATTCTGGATAACCGTCCTGGTCCGAGTCAAATGTATGTTCCAGGCCATTGGCCGTGTTGAGCACCACCAATGCTCTACGCCAGGGTTTATGTTTATGCGGGTCGGGATTTGGATTATCCTCCAGATATTGGGTTACCCGTGAGGCATCGATGAGCGAGTAGCCGTGGGCCCAGGGCTGGGGTGCAACCGCTGGCCCCAGCCGTGTTCCCTCTGCCGCGCCCGGAAAAAGGTCATCCAACTCCATATCGCGGTAGTTGCCATACGGCGTGCCACCACTATCGGTAACACTAAAGGTACCTGGTCGCAACCCGGTCCGGTAACCAAAGGCGGTAGAAAAAATAACCTTATCCTGGTATATGACCGGCCAGTAAGACTGATACTGTTCACCGGGCAGTTTGGCCGATTTCCAGATTTGAGCGCCGGTAGCCGCGCTGAGCGCGTAGGCATAATTATCATTGGCGGCAAAATAAACAATCCCGTCTTTATAGGCCGCCGAAAGATGGATTGGGCCGCCGGTTTGAAATTTCCACACCTGCTGGCCTTGATTGGGCGTGCCGTGCGCGCCAATGGCGTACATGGCCCCATCCCGGTTC
>CAYZHI010000370.1:0-3528 GCA_964477335.1 uncultured Caldilineaceae bacterium
GGCGATATCGCCGGCGCCGGGTTCGCCGCCGCCTGGCTCAACGATGATCACCTCCAGATCGACCAACCCGCCGACCGGCACTTCGATCCCGCCCTTAGCCCCCAACTTGACATTTTGCAGGTGGAGCACGGTGGTTTGACCCTCTGGCGGCTCGGTGGCGCCAACGGCTTCAAAGCGAAGCGAGGCCAGAACCACGTTGCCGGCCACATTGTCAACATCGCCCTGGCGGCTGGCGGCGTACTGAACCAGACCGGTGGTGTTATCCAGATTGGATATGGCCGTCACCACCGGCTCCAGGGCCGCGCCCGAGACCAGACTCCCTTCGACCGCGGCCAGATGGGCTGTGTCGAAGGTAATCTCAAACTGGCTGCCGAAGATGCCCGGCTCAGCCACGCCCAGGGCCACAATCGAGACTCTGAAGGTGTCGCCGACCTCAAAAACCGGCGGCGCGCCGACACTGGCCACCCCCAGGACATCTCCTTCGGGGATAACCAGCACGGTTAGAACGGGTTCATTCCCGTCTGGCCCCTCGGCTAAAGCCGGGCTAACCGCGGCCTGGATCCCAACCAGTCCCCCTAACACGGCCACTATCAGGGCGAAAGCCAGGATCCGATGAGATTTTTTGAAAATTAATTGCATACACAGACTCCTTTCTTGAAAAAATTTTTGATTACCGATTGCAGAGAAAACAAAAGGCCCGTACCACCATTACGCGCCACAGCAAAATCTACTGCCGGGAGTAATAGCGGACGGGCCTGCAATCAACACAACTAAGTAACATCATCAGTTAACTCATTGCTCTGCCTGGGCAGAGATTAAATTGGTAAAGAGCAATTGCCAACCAATCTACCGGGCTGGCCCTAAGAACTCGATTACCCCAACCTACTTAGGCTGGACTTACAACTATCGTACTATCGACAGTTTAACAACCGTCTAAAATCATAACATAGTCGCTCCGATAGAACAATAGAGATTAGGTACCGACATTTGTACGTATGATAGATGGCCTAAAAATCGAAGGCTTCCAACACACCCGTACTACTAGGGTAAGTATCGAAAATATGGTATAATCTGCTGGGGGTTATCAGTTCCACAAATTCTCCCAAAAAAACCTGGATAGCAAGGAGGCTCCATGTGAAACTTCACGAATACCAATCCAAACGAATATTTGCCGAATACGGCATACCTATACCTCAGGGAGACATAGCTACCTCGCCAGCCGAAGTACGCGAGCTGGCTAAGGAATTAGGCGGGCCGGTAGTAATCAAGAGTCAGGTCCTGGTGGGTGGGCGTGGCAAAGCCGGCGGCATCAAACTGGCCAAAAACCCCGACGAGGCCGAATCCCTGGCCAAACAAATTTTGGGTATGACTATCAAAGGTTTGATCGTTGATAAAGTTTTGGTGGATGAAGCCGCGGAAATAAATGAAGAAATTTATCTGGGCATCGTCATCGACCGGGGCCGGCAAAAACCGGTCATTATTGCCTCAGCAGAAGGAGGGATAGAAATCGAGGAAGTGGCCAAAACCAAGCCGGGCGCCATTACTCGCCTGGCTATTGATCCCCAGGTTGGTTTGATGGATTATCACGCTCGCGATCTGGCTTTTGATTTAGGTTTGCGGCGCACCTTTATCGGCCAGTTTGTGCGGATTGTCAAGGGATTGTATCAACTCTTTGTCAAGATCGACGCCAGCCTGGCCGAAATTAACCCTTTAGCGGTCACGGTCGGTGAGAAGCTGCTGGCCGTCGATGGTAAAATTGTGCTGGACGACAACGCCCTCTTCCGCCATCCCGACCTGGCCGAACTTCGGGATGGGCAGGAAGAAACCTCGGCAGAACGGGAGGCCCGCCTGGCCGGCTTGAGCTACGTTAAACTGGATGGTGAAATTGGCTGTATGGTCAATGGGGCCGGGCTGGCCATGGCCACGATGGACATCATCAAACAGAACGGCGGTGAACCGGCCAATTTTCTCGACATTGGCGGCGGGGCTAAGGCCGACAAGGTCGCTGCCGCCTTGCGGATTATTCTGAGCGACCCTAAGGTTAAAGCAGTCCTATTCAATATCTTTGGCGGTATCACTCGCTGCGATGAGGTAGCCCGCGGCATCCTGGCTGCCCTCAAGGAAGTGCCAACCAACGTGCCAATGGTCGCCCGGCTGGTAGGCACCAATGAAGCCGAAGGTCGCCAGATTCTGGCCGCAGCCAATTTCCCTACCGCCAGCACTCTGGGTGAAGCGGCCAAAATCGCAGTCGCCCTGGCCACGGGAGGAAAGGAGACACGAGCATGAGCATCCTGGTAGGACGACAGACCCGCTTGCTGGTTCAGGGTATCACCGGACGGGAAGGTTCCTTTCACACCCAGCAAATCAAAGAGTATGGCACCAACGTAGTCGGTGGGGTGACGCCCGGTAAGGGCGGCGAGTGGATGCATGGAATTCCCGTATTCGATACCGTCAAAGAGGCGGTCAATGCTACCGACGCCAATACCAGCATTATTTTTGTGCCGGCCCGCTTTGCCGCCGACGCTGTGATGGAGGCCGCCGATGCCAACATCAAATTGATTGTGTGCATTACCGAAGGAGTTCCGGTGCTGGACATGGTCAGGGTACAGAGTTTTCTCAAGCAGAAAGATGTCCGCCTGATTGGCCCCAACTGTCCGGGGTTGATAACGCCGGGTGAAGCCAAAGTTGGCATTATGCCGGCCCAAATTCACCAACCCGGCAGTGTTGGGCTAGTTTCGCGCAGCGGTACACTAACCTATGAAGTGGTGCAGGCGCTAACCGATCGTGGCATCGGCCAGAGCACCGCAGTTGGGATTGGGGGCGATCCCATCATTGGCAGCACCTTCATCGACATTCTGAAGCTATTTGAGAGCGATCCTTTGACCGACCAGGTGGTGCTGATCGGCGAAATTGGGGGCGCCGACGAACAGAAGGCGGCGCGCTTCATTGCCGAGCACATGACCAAACCGGTCACGGCTTTTATTGCCGGTCGCACCGCCCCGCCGGGCAAAAGAATGGGCCACGCCGGGGCTATCATCGAGGGGGGTGAAGGCACGGCCCAGGAAAAAATCAAGGCCTTTGAAGCCGTGGGGGTAAAAGTCGCCCGGCTGCCGGAAGAAGTTGCCAGCATCGTCGCCGAGCGGATGTGAAGCCGCGCCCAACCGGCAACAGCCATAGTCAGAACAAACCAATACCGCCGGCCACCGCCTGTTACGTTAATGCAGGGCAGGGGTCGGCGGTTGAATTTGGGGAATAGTGAATTTGAAAGCAAACTGGGACGAGCAATATCCGTCCCTGACGGAAGTTATTAGCATCTTGCGCCGGCAGCCGCTTGAAGCCTACCTGGTTGGCGGGGCGGTCCGAGACTTATTGCTGGGACGAGCCAACATCGTTGACCTCGATTTTGTGGTGCCAGACGATGGTCTGGCCGCGGCCCGCCGGGTGGCCGACGCCCTGCGCGCTGCCTACTATCCGCTCGATGCAGAGCGCGGCGTTGGGCGGGTTATATTGCAGCCGCCCGCCGCCACC
>CAYZHI010000371.1:0-3507 GCA_964477335.1 uncultured Caldilineaceae bacterium
CATCACGGCCGACATGAACACGTTCGATACCGAGCTGCGCTTCGAGCGCATCGTTGGTCATGAATCCTTCTTCTTCCTGGGCTTGCTTGTCGCCGGCTTCATCCATCCGCTTGACCAGTTCCGGGGGAATGTAGACGCCCGGCACCTCTTCGGCCATAAAGTGGGCCGCCTTGGCGCTGCGCAGGGGGATCAGCCCGGCCATAATGTAGACCTTATCCAGCAAGTTGCGCTTGTCCAGGGCTTCCAGCCACTCGACGAAGCGATTGTAGTCGTAAACCGGCTGGGTCTGGATGAACTGCGCCCCGGCGTTGACCTTCTTCTCGGCCCGAATGGCTTCGTATTTGGGCGGCGCGCCAAAGGGCGAGGCGGCCGCGCCGAGGAAGAACCTGGGCCGCTCCTTGATTTGCCGCCCATCCAGGTAGATGCCCTCATCCCGCATCCGCCGCAACATCCAGAGCACTTGCACCGCATCCATATCGAACTGGTCCGGTTTGATCATGGGGCCGGGGCCAAAGCGCTGGTGGTCGCCGGTGAGGCAGAGGATGTTGGGAATGCCCAAACCGGCCGCGCCGAGGGCGTCCGCCTCGATGACCACCCGGCTGCGGTCGCGGGCCTGCAGCTGCATGATTGGTTCCATGCCGGCGTCCAGGCAGATTTTGCTGGAGGCCATGCTGTTCATCCGCGGCGAAGCCGAAGCGTTGTCGGTGAAGTTGGCCGCTACCACGTAATCTTTCAGCCAGCCGACTTTTTTGAGCAGTAGCTCGGTGGAGACGGTCAGCGGTGGGGCAATTTCGGCTGTGGTGGTGAAAGTCCCGGTCCGCAGGTTGGCCTCGAGTTGGGAGATCGGCTCGTCATATTGAGGCGGATGGTAGTTGGCATCGCCCTGCCACCAATCCGGCTGGCGGACTTCGTAGAAGAGCGCTTCGTACTCTTCCTTAAATTTTTCCCGGTTGCGGAAAAAGTCCAGCAGGTTGGGACCTTTGCGTTTGCGCCAATGGCGGTACACGTCGAGCCAGGTTTCGTGACCGACTTTGGAACCGTCCATCGGGGCGTTGATTTCCAACAGTTTGTCCATCCGGCCCATTTTCTCGGCCCGCTCATAGATCTTGTACCAGGTGCAAGGCCGAGTCGGGTCTACTTCACAGGCTTCCGGTGTGGCTCCCCCGCACAACCCGTTGCGCAAGCCTTTGGGGCAGGTCATGGGGCAGACAAAGGCCGTCTCTTGCAAAATACAGTTGCCGCACATACGGCAGTCGAAGAGAATACCTTTGACGATCATTTCAAACGTGGTGAATGCTCGAATCCCCCAGGTTTCGCCTTCACGACTATACGGGTAATAGGGGGGTTGGTATCGTCGCGGTGAAAAAATCGGCATCGTTTACCTCCTGTTGATCCAAACGATTGAGCTAACTAATGTAGTCAGGATAGAGTAGAATTGCGTGATCGAATCCGCTATCCTTGATGATATTGAGATATCGTGAGTGGGGCCGCTTTATGAGTGATTCAGACCAACCCCCTAATTGTCCTATCTTAAGCGAATAAACCAATTTATGGAAGTGACATTTGTCACTTTTGCTGATGACAGATGTCATTTTTTGGCTGCAATTTTGGAATTAAGCTGAAATGAACAGGCCAGGGTTGATCCCGCGGCCTGTAAAAAATTCTTCAGCTCGATTTTGTGGCGACCGAATATTTAGAAACCTCCAACCACCTTCATCGTCATATGGTGGAGCGGTACAGCCCCCTTGGCCGCAGCGTCAGCCGGGGGCGTCGAGGCTTCGTCAGGCTTATCGCTCAGGCCAAAGGTGAGCACGCCCTGCCGGGCCAATTGCTCGGTCAGCTCGACCACTTCACCCGTCAGCGTAATTTCTCCGGCCAGAATGTCGGCCTCAGCCGCAACATCCGGCAAAACATCCATCATGGCAACCGTGCAGTGATATTCCCGATAGCGGAAACTCTTGAAGGGGGTCGGGTCGCCTTTGGCCATGTAGCCGGTGACTTCGCGGTGAGCGGTCAGCAACCCCGCACTCATCTGCCCTTGCCGGGCGTCGCAGAGGGTGACAAATTGGTGAAAACCGGCCAGCCGGCCGCTTTCCAAATCAGCCCACAGCCGTTCCGGCGGATAAATCCCGCCGACGACCATCAGGCTGATGTAAGCGAGGTAATCCTGGTTATCGGCCGTGAAGGGGTGGTAGTCGATTTGGTTGAGCCGGTCGTAGACGCTGCGGAAGGCCGTTTCGTCAAAACCGCCGCCCAACACCTCTTCCACCGTCAACTGGACGGCGTTGACGCGGGCCTGATCGATGACTTTATCGTTGCGGCCGCGGGGGCCGAGCGTCGTTTTGTCCAGGTCGAGGATGAGGGCGGTCTGTTCATTAAAGGTAAAACCCTCTTGTTGAACCCAAGTCAGAAAGTCGGCCAGCGCCTGCCAGCGATTGGCCAGCATGAGCAGACCGTCTATTTTGACCTGTTTTTCCTGGACCAGACGGTCGGCCCCGATGAAACCGCGCATCGGCAGATAGGCGCCAAGATTCTTGGCCGAGGTGCCATCGTTCATCGGCGTGTCGCCGATGAAGAGCAGGCGCGCCAGCGGCGGCGCTCCCCGCCTGGACTGGGCGGCCTGCAAGAAGCGATAAACCGCCGCGGCGTAAACTGGCTCGGTTTTGCGCGGCACCCTGAAGGTGTCCAGCCCTACTTCTTGCCACAGGTCGGCTAATTTGGGCAAGCCAGGATCGGCCGGGATCAAATTGCGCCAAACGACCCGGTCGCCCAAAAAGTCGGACATTTTTTTGCGTGGGTACATGAGGTCATGGTCTCCTATTTGAAAGTATCCAGCATGCCTTGAGCGAACATCAGCTCGGCATTCAAGACCGACCCACCCGCCGCGCCGCGAATAGTGTTATGGGCCAGGCACACAAAACGGACATCCAACACGTTGCACGGGCGCAGGCGACCGATGGTAGCAGCCATTCCTCGACCGGCATCCCGGTCCAGCCGGGGTTGGGGCCGGTTGTCTTCCGGGCGAATGACCAGCGCCGGCTGAGGCGCCCAGGGCAAATTCAGCTGTTGGGGCAACGGTTTCCAGTTGCGCCAGACGGCCATGATTTCGTCCAGGGTTGGTTTGTTCTTGAAGCTGGCCGACACGGTCACCATATGGCCGTCGCTGACCGGCACGCGGTTGCAGTGGGCGCTGATGGGAATACCGGCCGTTTCGATATGCTGGCCGTTGGAGCGGCCCAACATTTTGTTGGGTTCGTCGTTCATCTTGATCTCTTCGCTTTCGGCCACAAAGGGGAGGACGTTGTCGATGGCGTCGAGGCTGGGTACACCCGGATAGCCGGCCCCGGAGAGCGCCTGCATCGAGGTGGCGATGACCGCTTTAACGCCAAAGCGGGCGTGCAGCGGGGCCAGGGCCATAGTCATCGGCATGGCAGTGCAGTTGGGGTTGGTCACGATGAAACCGCGGCGCCACCCTCGTGCCCGGCGCCGCCGACACATACTCAGCCA
>CAYZHI010000372.1:0-3489 GCA_964477335.1 uncultured Caldilineaceae bacterium
GCCAAAGGATGACATGCCTGAATAGAAACATTAAGTATCAAAAACTTATATCTTACGCACCACGCTTCACGTATCACGTTTCACGCACCACGCTTTACAGTGAATGAGGCCGAGAAAAGCTATGCCTTCACACGTCATTGACTCGCTGATATTTAAAGATTTATATGGCACGGACGAACTGCGGCAGGTATTCAGCGACGAGAATCTGCTGCAATGCTGGCTGGATGTGGAAGCAGCCCTGGCCCGGGCCGAGGCCGCGGTCGGCCTGATCCCGGTTGAGGCGGCTGCGGAAATCAGCCGTAAAGCCCGGGTCGAGTTACTGGACATCGAGGCCATCAGGCGCGGCATCACCGCCACCACCCACGAGCTGGTCCCGCTGGTGCGCCAATTGGCCGCGCTCTGCGCCGGCGAGGCTGGTCGCTACGTCCATTGGGGGGCCACCACCCAGGACATCACCGACACCGGGCTGATGTTGCAGGTGAAAGCCGCCCACGCCATCATTCTGGGTGACCTGCGCCGCCTGGCCGAGGCCCTGCAAAGCCTGGCCCGCCGCGAGCGCGACACGATCATGCCGGGCCGCACCCACGGCCAGCACACCCCGCCGATCACCTTCGGCTTCAAAGCAGCCATCTGGCTGGCCGAAGTCCGGCGGCATATCGACCGGCTGGAGGAGAGCGCGCCGCGGCTGCTGGTCGGGCAGTTGGCCGGGGCGGCCGGCACGCTGGCCTCGCTGGGCCAACCGGGCCTGGAAATCCAACGGCTGATGCTGGCCGACCTGGGGCTGGGTGTGCCGGAGATTGGCTGGCACCCGGCCCGCGACCGGCTGGCCGAGTTCGGCTCGATTTTGGCGCTGGTTGCGACCACGATGAGCAAGATTGCCCATGAAGTCATTTTGTTGCAAAAGTCGGAGGTGGCCGAGCTGGCAGAGCCGTACCAGCCCGGCAAGGTCGGCTCCAGCACCATGCCCCACAAGCGCAACCCGATGATCTGTGAAGGCATTATGGCCGAGGCCCGCCTGGTCCGGGGCGCGCTGGACAGCCTGCTGCTGGCGATGGAGTCGGAGCATGAGCGGGATTGGGGGGCGGTCCATCTGGAGTGGGCCGGCGTGCCGGAGGCAACCATCCTCACCGGCGGGGCGGTAGCCCACACGTTGCGGGTCATCGAGGGGCTGCACGTCGATCGTAACCGGATGCGGGCCAATGTCGATATGCTGCACGGACTGAGTTTATCGGAGGCGGTGATGCTGGAGTTGGGCGTTCATCTGGGGCGGCAGGCGGCCCACGATGTGGTCTATGAAGCCTCGATGGCCGCGTATGAACAAGCTCGGCCATTACGAGAACTACTGCTGGAAGATAGCCGGATTACGGCGCACCTGCCGGCGGCAAAGGTTGATGAACTGCTGCGCCCGGAGCGCTACACCGGCCTGTGCGGCGAGTTTGTGGATCGAGTAGCGGGGAAAGAGGATTGATGAATGATGAGGGATGAAGGGGGATGTGAGATTGGGGACACCTGCCCTGCGGGTTGGAGATTTGAGATTGGGTCACTAACAACTAAGAACTAAAAACTAAGAACTAAAAACTAAGAACTAAGAACTAAGAACTGACAAACAGTGGAGTTAAATCATGATCGTTGACACCTGGCATTTTAGCTTTACGGTTGCTGACATCGAACAATCGATTGCGTTTTACCGGGATATGCTCGGGTTGGAGTTGGTGCACCGCCAGGAGCAGGCCAATGCCTACACCCGCAAGTTTGTGGGCTATCCCGACGCTCACCTGAAAGTGGCCCAATTTCGCATTGCCGGGGCCAGGCCAACTCGCTCCGGTCACCTGCTGGAACTGGTGGAGTACGTCGCCCCCAAAGGGCAAAAAGTCGATACGCGCACCCTTAATCCGGGCACAGCTCACCTGGCCTTTGAGGTGGATGACATTCAGGCCGAATATCAGCGCATGGTTGCCCGCGGGGTGCGCTTTCGCAGCGAGCCGGTGGCCATTGAAGCCGGCATCAACAAGGGCGGTTATACGGTTTACTTTTTGGACCCTGACGACATCACCCTGGAGATCATCCAGCCGCCGCGGCGGTAATAGTGACAGTGGTCAGTGATCAGTGGTCAGTGATCAGTCAGACTGTTGACAGACAACTGACAACTGACAACTGTTAACTGATAACTGATAACTGATAACTGATAACTGATAACTGCATAATACAAGGAGGCATCGCCATGATCAAAGTAGATACTCACCAACATTATTGGAAATTGTCGGAGGTGGAATATAGCTGGCTCGTCCCTGAGTACGGGCCAATTTATGACACCTTCACTCCGGAGCAACTGGAGCCGCAGCTCAAAGCCGCCGGGGTTGACAAAACCGTGGTCGTGCAGAGCGCCAACTCTTATGAGGATACGGCCTCGATGCTGGTGAAAGCCGACTACAACGACTGGATTGCGGCGGTGGTCGGCTGGGTCAACCTGCTGGACCCGGAGGAAACCAACAAACGGCTGGAGATGTACAAGAAGGATCGCCGCTTTGTGGGCATCCGCCATCTGATCCACACCGAACCGGACCCGGACTGGGTCATCCAGCCCGTGGTCATCGAGTCGCTCAACGTCCTGGCCGGCCACAGCATGACCTTCGACGTGGTGGCGGTCTTCCCGAACCATCTCAAGCACGTGCCCACCCTGGCCGAACGAGTACCGGGGCTGAAAATGGTCATCGATCACCTGGCCAAGCCGCCGGTCGGCCAGACCAAGTCGCCCTGGTTCGAGCAGATGAGGGCCGCGGCGCAGTCGCCCAATGTTTACGCCAAACTGTCGGGCCAGTTCGACAAGCCGGAATGGACGGTGGCCGACGTGCGGCCTTACGTCGATTTTGCCTTGGAGCAATTTGGACCGGAGCGAATCATGTTTGGCAGCGACTGGCCGGTCTGCATTCTGGGCGGCAGCTACAGCTCCGTGTGGGCCAACACCCAGGCCCTCATTGCCGGGCTGTCGGCGGCGGAACAGGCCGCGGTGCTGGGCGGCAATGCCGTTAGGTTTTACAACCTGCCTGGTTAGATTTTACTGCCAACCCAGAAAAATAAGCGCCGGCCACCTTTAAAGCGCCCGGCGCTTTGATTGCCCTAAAGTCTAAGAATCTGTCTGAAAAGCATGTCATTGCGAGGCCGAAGGCCGAGAAATCCCTAAAGCCGAACTGTAAAGTGTTACTTTTTGTCGTGGTCAACAAGATGTTGAACACCGGGAAGTTGCAATGCAACCCTCTGGAGTCGAGGCTTCAGCCGGTTTTTTGCGCCGAATTACCGGCTAAAGCCTCGACTCCAACTGTTCACAATGTCTCTGACCACTATATAAAGTGTTACTTTTTAGGGATTTCTCGCCGTCTACGACGGCTCGAAATGACATGATCGCATCTCAAGACTTTTCAGACAGCTACTAAGCCCAATACCTTTCAAATTTACACTGAGTCGCAAATTTGATGAGTCGGCATGGAGAGC
>CAYZHI010000373.1:0-3464 GCA_964477335.1 uncultured Caldilineaceae bacterium
CTCCGGGTCAAAATATTCCGGGTTAGGGCTAAAGGAGGAGCCGGCGGTATGCTCGATGCCCTGGTCAACCGGCAGAATCGACATATAACCGGTGCCGGCCAGGCGGCCATGATTGAACAGGGTGCGGATACTGCGCAGCACCTGGATCGGCCGGTCCGAATCGGCCCAGACCCGGTCGACAAAACGGGGACCGGGCAAATACAACGACTCCTTGGGTATCCCCTTACAAACGTGTCCCAATAGATCATCGGCTTTATTGCCTAACAATTCCATAACTTGAGATGCCATTATTTTTATCCTTTCAAATCACAAATTTATTGATTGGTTATCGAGTGACCTCGATGATTCTCCCCCTAAACTTAACATCTTTGTTCAAGTTACTGCAACGGACACGTTATTTGGTTGGCCAGCCAAGTATACCCCAGACCAATGTTGATAGGCAAGTGCTATAGACGTGTCCAGATAAACCTTTCCAGAGGCTGATTTTTGAGCCAGAAACAGAATGCAACCCGGGCGACTTTCACCAGAAGTTAGCTTCCAGGCAGGTAGAAACTTACCCAACCAGGCCGGCCATCTGTAATAACCGGTCAGATTGATGGCGAGTATGCAGGGCTAACAACGGTCGAGCCGAGTCAATCGGCCAGACTCGCTGCCAGGCTAATAGTTCTCGCTGCATTGCCGCCAGTTCAAGCCAGAAGGTTGGCGGAGTATGGGGAGCGCTCCACTCAAGTAGTAATGCCGCTTCACGCAGTAGGTTAACCGTTAGGGCATCATCCTGTGATGAAATTGATCGCGCCGATACCCGCGCCAGAGTTGAGGCCAGATTCCCCAATTGTTGGGGCCAAGCCAATGTTTCATATCGTTTACGCAATCCATTGATATCCATATATCACGCCTCAAAGATGCGACGCACAATCACTTCAATTTGTTCTCGCAGGGTGGGATTCTGCACCTCTAAGCCAAAATTTTGCTGGCGAGGCCGGATGTTGATCAAAGATGCAAAGCCAACTGCCTGGGTTTCGGGATACCAGTCTGCTCCCCACACATTTTCTTGTCGACTTCCTTCTTCTAACAACGCCTGTTCGCAATCGGCGTGCAATTGGCCGCCTCCGGCCAGAATACCCTGCTCAACATCCACCGCCAGTTTGATCATTGTCCCACTGAAAGCTTCGGCCATTTGGCCGATTTGCTCGGTTGTGGCCGGTTCTTTAAGAATCAGGAGAGCCATACCTTAACCCGCCAGCGTATTCACCCGGTCCGGGTGGAACTCTTCAAACGCGGCAATAGCGGCGGCGTGGCTTTGCAGATAGCCTAATTGGTCCAGGCCGTTGAGAATACAGGTTTTGCTAAAGTTATCGATGGGGAAGTTCACTTTGCGCCCCTCCGGGAGTTGTAGGGTCTGCCCGGCCAGGTCGATGGTCACCTGGGTGGCCGGCTCCTCTTCGATGAGGCTGAGCAGTTGCAGGTGGGTCTCTTTATCGACCACGACCGGCAACAGGCCCAGCTTGAGCGAATTGTTGCGGAAGATATCGGCAAAGCTGGTGGAGATGACCGCCCGAAAACCGTAGCCCATAATCGCCCAGGGGGCGTGCTCCCGGCTGGAGCCGCAGCCAAAGTTGTCGCCGGCCACCAGGATTTTGGCTTGCCGGCCTCGCTCCGTATTCAGGATGAAATCCTCTTTGGGGCGGCCATCCGGGTGGTAGCGCCAGTCACAAAAAAGGTTGTCGCCCAACCCCTGTTTGTCGGTGACCTTCAAAAAGCGGGCCGGAATGATCTGGTCCGTATCGATATTTTCGGTCGGAATAGCCACCATTGTGGCGGTTAAAGTGGTAAACTTTTCCATAAAATATTATCTCCAATTCAAAAGCTGACGGTAGAATAGATGTTCATTCTTCATCCCTCATCCTTATCAGAGCATTGTCCTCACATCGGTGATAACGCCGGTGATAGCCGTGGCCGCGGCGGTTAGTGGACTGGCCAGGAAGGTACGGCCGCCTTTGCCCTGCCGCCCCTCAAAATTGCGATTGCTGGTGCTGACGGCGTACTGGCCTGGCTCCAACTGGTCGCCGTTCATAGCAATGCACATCGAGCAGCCGGACTCACGCCAATCGGCCCCGGCCTCTTTGAAGATGCGATCCAGCCCTTCAGCCTCGGCCTGCTGTTTGACCTGCTGGCTGCCCGGCACCACCATCAGCCGCACGTTGCCGGCCACCTTGCGCCCTTTGAGCAGGCTGGCGGCCAGGCGCAAGTCGCTGATCCGGGAATTGGTGCAACTGCCTAGAAAAACCACGTCCACTTTGTGGCCGAGCAATGGTTGGCCGGGCTTCAAATCCATATATTCCAGCGCCTTGAGCAGGGTTTGTCGCTCGCTGACGTCTCTGACGTTGGCCGGGTCGGGCACAGCTTCGGTGATTTTGATGCCCATGCCGGGATTGGTGCCGTAGGTAATCATCGGCTCCAGTTCGCTGGCATTGATGGTGATTTCTTTATCAAAGAGCGCTCCTTCGTCAGTAGGGAGTTGCCGCCACGCGTCGACGGCCTCATCCCAGGCTGCCCCCTGCGGGGCGAAAGGTCGCCCGGCAATATATTCAAAAGTGATATCGTCCGGCGAGACCAGCCCGGCCCGGGCGCCGCCCTCGATGGACATATTGCAGATGGTCATCCGCTCTTCCATTGACAGGCTGCGGACGGCGCGGCCCGTATATTCAAAGACGTGGCCGGTGCCGCCGCCTACCCCAATCCGTGAAATCAGGTTGAGGATGATATCTTTGGCCGACACCCCGTTCGGCAGGTTGCCTTCCACCCTGACCGCGTACGTTTTGGGCTTGACTTGGAGCAGGCATTGGGTCGCCAGCACATGCTCGATCTCGCTGGTGCCGATGCCGAAGGCGAGCGCCCCAAAGGCGCCGTGGGTGCTGGTGTGGCTGTCGCCGCAAACGATGGTCATGCCCGGCTGGGTCAGCCCCAATTCTGGCCCGATCACATGGACGATACCCCGGTTGGGGCTGTTGTAGCCGTGCAGCGGAATCCCAAACTCGGCGCAGTTTAGCTCCAGTTGGCTGATCTGTTTGATCACCAGTTCGTCAGAAATGGGAATATGGGGCGGCGTGGTGGGAATGCCGTGATCCATCGTGGCCACGGTTTTGTCCGGCCGGCGGACCTGCAAGCCCTTCTGGCGCAGTCCCGTAAAGGCCTGGGGTGAAGTGACCTCGTGGATCAGGTGCAGGTCGATATAGAGCACCGCCGGGTTGCCCGGCTCGGCCACCACCACATGATTGTCCCAGATTTTTTCAAATAAAGTTTTCGCTTGACCGTTAGTTGACATTGGCCCTCTCGAGAATTATGAATTATGAATTATGAATTATGAATTGTGAATTGTGAATTGTGAATTGTGAATTAAAAATCGGGATCTTTGGGAATTTTCGTGGGTACCACAAGATATAGTGGTGTAGCTTGATAGCCAC
>CAYZHI010000374.1:0-3457 GCA_964477335.1 uncultured Caldilineaceae bacterium
GTCCTGGCCAGTTGTCTGATTGTACTGCTCATAGTCTGTGTGGTGCTGGGGGTAGGCGGGATGTCGGTGCTACAGTATTTGATTGAGGGGGGCTAAGATACATCAGTTAGTTCGGTCAGTTCTTCCCAATCCGCCTCAGTTAGTTGGGGCGCAGTTTCATTCTGGCGGAGCAGGATTTCTCCAAACTCTTCGTACTGCTCAACAATAATGACGTGCCGTTTGATTAGTTCCAGAACAGCCAGAAGCGTCACAATTATTTCTAACCGGCTACGATGTTGACTCAATAGTTCATTAAAGCTAACATGCTGATGGGTTAAGATCCGCTGCCGGATGTGGACCATCTGCTGACCGATGGTGACCAGTTGCGGGGCAACCATTTCGCTAACGTTAGGCTCAGGTGGTTTGATGGCCAAAACGTGGCGGGCCGCGGCCAACAGAGCAGCCAAAGGTACTTCACCCGGAATGAGTTTAGGTTCGATTTTGGGCGGCGGTACCAACCGAATAAAGCTGTGTTGAGCCTGGGCTTCAATTTGTTGAAGTTGGACGGCCATTTCTTTGAATTTCTTGTAAAGTCTCAATTGGCGAGCTAATTCGTCACCTACGTCCTCTTCATCATCGTCAGCCACGCTGGCTGGCGGACGCGGCAGTAACACTGTTGACTTGATCAAGATCAATTTGGCCGCAATCACCAGAAAATCGGTCAGTTCGTCCGGGTCGGTTTCTTTGATAACATCCAAGTAGGCCAGATACTGGTCGGTTACCTGGGCCAGGGAGATTTTAGTGATGTCCAATTCTTCCTGTTCGATCAGGCTCAGGAGTAAATCCAAAGGACCCTGAAACAGCGGCAACTCGACCGTGTAGGCCAGGCTATTAAGTTGAGTTTCGGCAGTTGCTTGGACCATAAGGTGAGATTATACATTAAGTTGGAAGCGGCTGGCAACCTGTCAAGGCAAGTCAAGGAGAAGTTGCCATGAGTAGAAACCGGATACTGGTGGTTGAAGATGATCTTGAAACTGCGGAATCGTTGAGATTCTACTTTGAGTGGCAAGGTTATGAGGTTTTTACAACCAGCCAGGGCGTTGAAACGCTTGAGCTTTGCCGGCTGAAACTGCCCAATGCGGTCATTTTGGACATCGTGTTGCCCGATACGAACGGTTATGAGGTCTGTCGCAATCTGCGCCGCCAGCGCCATACCAGTCACCTCCCCATCATTTTTTTGAGCTATAAGAACAAGCGCAGCGAAATCATCGCCGCTTTTGAAGCCGGTGGGGATGATTATGTGGTCAAACCCTTTGATCTCGAGGAGTTGAACCTGCGGGTTGAAGGAGCTATCCGTTACTCCCGGCGCGGTTCGTCACTCCACCCGGTCACCAATCTGCCGGCTGGTGAACTGGTGACTGACCAGCTCAAATTGATCAAAGAATCGCCGGAACCCTGGGTACTGCTCTATTTCAACATCCATAACCTGGGTGTCTTCAAAGCCGTCAGCGACTCCAGCCAGGTGAATGGGTTCTTGCTCTCTTTAGCCGATGTTTTGCGGGAAAGTGTTGACCAGTTTGGGACTCCGTATGATTTTATCGGTCACGTGGCCGACGATGGTTTTGTGATCATCACCATCCCAGAAACGGCCGGATCGATCTGCGTAACCGTAACCGAACGCTTTAGGGCGGAAGAATTGCTGGTGGCCCAGTCCACCGGGCTCCTCAAACTAGAAGTCAATGCTGTGACCAGCTATGATGGCCCGTTCAGCGACATCAGGGAAATAGCCCAAAGGCTGGCCGAACATCGACTTAAGCATCCGCAATTGGCTGAGTGTCCAGGTCAATTCTTTGGCGCCCAAAGCCAGGCCAGCGACCTGGCCTATTATCACCAATTGGTTGAACAGGTGACGCTCTGGCAAACGGCCCCGGACCTGGCCCAGGCTTTGATAGAGGCGGAACGGTTGGTGATGAGCAGAGTACCCGAAGTCAATCGGATCAAGGTATTGCTTGATTTGGTAGACCCGGTCCGGCTGCCTGCGGCCACGTTGGCCAACTTGTGGCGCCACCAGCAACGATGTTACCTGGCCAGCGAGAACATCGAGGAGTTGCTCGGCAAAATTCGACGTTACCAGGAGTTTGAACCGGCTGACTTGCTGGAAACAGCGGCCCGTTCGGCCGATCTGTGGTCTGATTTCCGGTTGGAACTCTCCTCTAGCTCTGTACCTGCCGGCGAGTTGAGGGTAGCTTTGCCGGAATTGAAACTACAACAACTCATCTATAACATTTGTCGTTGGTTGCGGTATAATCGGCCCGTTCCGCAGCTTGGGGTATCGTTGGCCGTGGGCGAGACCGGCATTGAGCTTGGCTTCGATGGGCCGGAACGATATGATCCCTCAACCCTGCTGGCGGAACTCAAGCAAAATCAAGCCGGGGCTTTATATGGCTACCTGGCCCAAAAAATCGTTACCCGGTATGGTGGGCAAATGACCCTTAGGGATGGCCGTCTGCGGGTCAACTTGCCGGTCGCCGCGGCTAGCCAGGCCGCTGGCTCCAGCCTTGAGCAAAAAGAATTGCGGGCCAAGACACGCGCCTATCGCATCTTTTTGGACCAGCATAAACGGCAGGCCAAACCGGCCGAGCTGTTTGACCAGGCGGTTGATTTGATAGACCCCTTAGCAGCGGAGCTGTTAATTGAAATCGAAGCCATGCAGTCGATCATAAATTCGATACCCGGCCTTGAGCCAGACATTTATCCCTGGTCGGCCATTCTGCACAATTTGCGCTTCTTCCGGATGCTGGCTCTGGAATTGCGGCGCAATCGACCGCTGATTCCGGCGCCAGTTAATTTAAAATCACTCTTGGAGAGCGTCAAACCGCTGGTCGCCCACCGGGTGATCGACCATGAGATTGTGATCGAATCTGACGCCGACCGGCCGGTCATAAATTCCGACCAAACCCGGTTGCTGCAAATTTTTGTGAATCTGGCGCTGAATGCTCTGGAGGCAATGCCGGAGCAGGGCACCCTAAAATTTAGAATTAGCTCAGGCGACCATTACACGGTCGAAGTGATTGATACGGGCCGGGGAATTGCCTGGGAGATTTTGCCGCATCTGTTCGATCCCCACGTTACGACCAAGGGCAGCGGGCGCGGCGTCGGGTTATACAATGTGAAGGTATTCGTGCAGCAATTGAACGGGCAGATTGATATTACTTCCAGGATTGGGCAGGGAACTACCGTCACTGTAAAACTGCCACCGAGTTGGGAGGTAGGGTACTTTTAATAAAGTGACCGGCATCTCTAAAATGCCGGTCGCTTGTCTTTTTGGTTCACCGCCACGACCACACCGCCAATGTGCCCTCCCCAACCTGGCGTGGCTCCTCTTCGCCAGTCACATCGTAAACCCAAACCGTGCCCTGGAGTCGATTTTCTTTTTCTTTGGTCAGCACAAAATAACGGCTATCGGGTGACCAGAACG
>CAYZHI010000375.1:0-3434 GCA_964477335.1 uncultured Caldilineaceae bacterium
GAAATCGGCAGTCACGTTTGCCGCAATATCCGGGAGGCCCGCCAGGAAATCATTCGCCTGCGGGGTATTGTGGCCGAGATCGCCGACAAACACAACCGCAAAATTGTCGCCGCCGGCACCCACCCCTTCTCTCGCTGGCAAGACCAACTCATCACCGACCGGGATCGCTACAAAGGGCTGCTCGATGCTATGAAGATTGTAGCCCAACGGCTGCTAATTTTTGGGATGCACATCCACGTGGGCATCCCGGACCCCAACTTGCGCATCGATATCATGAACCAGATGACCTACTTTGTACCCCACATCTTCGCCCTGTCCACCTCCTCCCCCTTTTGGATGGGACAAAATACCGGCCTGAAATCCTATCGCGCCGTAATCTTTGAAGATTTGCCCCGCACCGGCCTGCCCCAATACTTTGACTCAGCTGAGCAATATGACCGTTATGTACAGACCCTGATCAAAACCGAATGTATCGACGAACCGACCAAGATTTGGTGGGACATTCGCCCTCACCCCAAATTCCCGACCCTGGAATTCAGGATGTGCGACTGCGTCACCAAAATTGATGAAGTGGTGGCTATCGCCGCCCTAATCCAGGCGGTGGCAGCCAAATTGATCCAATTACGCAAGCTCAATCAAACCTGGCGGATTTATCGCCCCAGCCTGATTGCCGAAAACAAGTGGCGGGCGGTTAAAGATGGCATCGATGGCAAGCTGATCGACTTTGGCAAAGAGGAGCAGGTCCCGCTGCGCCTGTTGATGGGTGAGCTATTGGAATTGGTTGACGACGTGGTCGACCCGCTGGGAACTCGCCAGGAGATCGAATATATTCGCACCATCTTGAAAGAGGGCAGCAGCGCCGACCGCCAGTTGCGAACCTATTACGAAACCAACGATTTGAAGACTGTGGTCGATCGATTGGCGGCAGAGACAATTTTGGGGTGTTAGTTAGTTGCCAAAGCGCCAAACCAGCCTGGACAAACTTTTGGATACTTTTTTCCACCTGCCTACGCTCGTCATTGTGGCCCTGCTGGCGGTAGTTGTTGTTTGGCAAATGTACCAAATCGATCTCGATTTTGGGAACGGTTTTATTCGGCTGGAAAGCAATCGGGGTAATATTACGCTCCATTGGCAGACCGGCTGTTGCGAGTTGGAGTGGTAAGCCTGGGGTACCCAAGGTAACCGGCGCTTCTACTCCTTTGAGCGTGCCGGTCGCCTAGTTCCGGCCTCACCCTCTGGCCAACAAAAAAAGCGCCCTGGCAGGCTGCCAGTTGCGCTCTTTCTCCCAAAATACCAACCCCGCTGAACCGTGTGCCTTCCAGTTGTCCTTGAACCTGCCTATGGCAGGTGGGTGCCTGGATAGAAGGTGTTGCCTTGCCTACGCGCAGGCTACCGCATCCCCTCTAATACGACAGCTCCCTTTCAAGGTAATGTTGGCTCAAGACGCGTGGAGCATCACGAGAACAGCAGGGCTAATTGAAATATAGCACAATTGCTTTATATTGACAAATCTCTATATATTTGGGGTTATTTCGATTCGATAGGGGGTCTGGTGCAATTTTTCTGCTCCGCCGGGGGTGATCACATAGCCATCTTCGATCCGCAGCCCACCCCAGGGCGCATTAAACAACGGAATGTCGATGGAGATGACCATGTCCTGTTTCAATTGGGCCGGGCTGCTCGGACCGAAGATGGGCGGTTCGAACTCAATCACCCCCACGCTGTGGACACCTGAGTACAGGAAATAGGCGCCCAACCCGGCCTCGGCCACAATTTGCCGCCCAATCGCCTCGACGGCCCGGCCGGCCACGCCGGGTTGCAAAGCCCGGCTACAAGCCTCCTGGGCTTTAATCGCCGCCTCCAATGCCTGCTGAATTTCCCCCGCTGGCTGGCCCACCAGCACCGGCCGGCCAATAGCGGCGTGATAACCTTCATAGCGTGGGGCAATCGTCAACAACACTAACTCATTCGCTTGAATACGGCGAAACGTGGAACGGGCCAGGATCGGCCTGGAGTTAGGCCCGGAGGCCACAATGGTGTCGATGCCGGTACCCTCGGCGCCGGCCCGGCGCATGGCCGTTTCGATTTCGGCGGCCACTTCTCGCTCGGTTACCCCTACCCGGATGGCGGCCAGGGCTGCCTCAAAGCCGGCCTGGGCTATCTGGTAGGCGTAGCGGATGACCTCAAGCTCAGCCGCCGACTTCTGCGCCCGCAGCTCACACAGCTTATTTTCAACATCAACCCAGGCCACGTTGGGCAGGGCAGCTTTGAAGGCGGCCTGCACGGTCGCGCCCATCAACCCACCTCCACCCAATCCAACCCGGCGCACCGACTGCAATTTTGCGCCGCGCTCAGCCATAATCTCGGTCAGACTTTGGATTTTTGAGTAGGGATAATCCTCATCGGGGTGGGTGAACTCACGCAGCACCCGCACGTCGGCGATCTGACCGGCCAGCCGGGCATACTCGTCGCTTTCCGGGCCAACCAGCATCAACGGGTCGCCCTGAACCGGCAGCAAAATACAAACCGGCTCAAAATGAACCGGAAAGTTGGCCAGCCAGCGGGCGTGGGCCGGCCCAAAAACGGCCCGATCATCGGCGTAAGCCACCAAAAAATCAAGCGCTTGCTCGGCCATCATCGCCTGCACTTTACGCCAGCGTTGCCGGTACTCGCTCACCGGGATGGTTGGTTTGGTATCTGGCCGGGTCATTCACTCCTCCTACAAAAATAAAACTACACGGAGTTTCACAGAGTCGTCACAGAGGCGCACAGAGATAATTCTAAGAAAGACTTGGCGTAGCTCTGCGTCATCTCAGCGTTCGCTGTGTTCCTTTTTTTCATTCTCGGTAATGAGCCATCAGGTTCGTGACGACTCCTCATTCTGGAAATGGGGCCAAACTTGTTCAATAAACAGCTCAAGGCCGGCCAGATTTGGTTCGTCGGCAAAACCCAGGATGAAGAGATCGACTCCCAGGGCCGTGTAACGCTGGAGTTGGGCCACCACCTCGGCCGGCGTCCCGACGATGGGGACATCACCCGGCCAGAGCGGATAATGCTGCATGGCGCGCTCGGCCTCCGCCCGGCTGGCGGTCAGACTGACCACACCCATCCATGTTTTGCGAATCTCGGCCGGGTCTCGCCCTACCGCGCCGCAATGCCGGCGTAGTACTTCTATCTTGTGGGCATACACCTCCGGCGAGACGCCAACCAGATTCCACCAATCGGCGTGGCGAGCCACCACGCCCAGCATCAATTTTTCGCCGGCGCCGCCAATCATCACCGGCGGCGCGGGCTTTGGTTTGGGCTGGCAGACCGCCCGGTCGATGTGGTGATAGCGACCAAAGAAAGTCGCCTCGCTTTGGGTTGGATGCCACAGCAATTTGCAAATCTGGACCACTTCGGCCAGTTGGGCAATACGAGTTGGAAGGGGCGGC
>CAYZHI010000376.1:0-3396 GCA_964477335.1 uncultured Caldilineaceae bacterium
CGGGCAGGGCGCCGGCCAGCAGCTCACCGTGAGGCAAAGCGGCCAGCTCGGCCAGCAGCTCATCGGAAATTTCAACGCTAATCACGGTGGGCGGCGTCAGCCCCAGTTGCTCAACCGTGTGGGCCGTAGCGGCCCAATCGCCGTGCTGGATCATGGCAATCAACTGGTCAAGCTGCATGTCGTTCAGCACGCCCCCCTCTTTAACGCCCCAGGCGGCCATGGCGGTATTATAGCGCCCCCGCTCGATGACCTTGAAAATGGTCTCATAATCCATCGAGCGGACGCCGTCATTGTCCAAACCGGGATAGGCGCTGATCCCCTGACCGGCCGGCCCGTGGCAGACGACGCAATTTTCGGCGTAGAGCGCCTGCCCCTGTTCGATTGACTCGGCCAGCAACTCTGCTTCAGCCCGGGCCATCCGGCCGGACTCGTTGAAAGCGTAGAGTGGCAGAAGAACGGCTATCAGCGCCGTGGTAATGAAACCGACGATAGTCCACTTTCTCATAATGTTACTCCTCCAGGAGAAGAAGCAAATTTGCGAATAGCGAAACCATCCTGAACAAACTATTCGCCATTCACCATTCGCAGTTTCGCTCATTCACGCATAAACCACCTGGGTTGGATCGAATTTGTCCCGCTGGATGACCACGCCGGTATCCACTTTGACCAGGCCGTCCTCGATGATGACCGGAAAGAGGTCGAGCGCCCGCGGGGCGGGTGGGTTGAGCACGTCGCCGCGGGCGTCAAAGGCCGAGGCGTGGCAGGGACACAGAAATTGGCTCTGCGGCGCTTCCCAGGGGACGCTGCAGCCCAGGTGGGTACATTTGCGGTACAGCGCCAGAAAGCCGCCATCTTCCAGCCGGGACAGGTAAAAACGGGACTGGGTGAAGGGGGTCACGGAGTTGGGTGGAAAATCGGCCACCGGCCCGGCGGTGACCACACTGCCAAACTCTCCCTCGGCCACTCGGGGCAGCGAAAAGGCCACGGCCATCACGCCGGTCTCGGCCAGGGCCAGCGCCCCCAGGCCGACCCAGGCCAGCTTCAAGAAGTCACGCCGGGTTGGTTCGGACTCAGGGGTGTGGTCAGGTTGGGTTACAGTCATGGATTAGCTCCTTACATACAACCGCCGACGGCTGACCCCTCGGGCTGAGCCTCGGGACGAAGCCGCCGACCGCAAGTTCGTGATCGGAGTCAATACTCATAGGATATCACCCGGAAAATCAGTGGCCGGTTACGGCCGCGGCGACGTCCCAGGGCCACATCAGGGCCATACCTGGCCCTCTGAACCAGATGCCAATAATCATCAGCACGATCAAGGCCACCAGCAACAGGATGAACGTCGCCTGAATGGTTTCGCAGTTGGAGGCCCGGAACAGTTTTTTCAGCCCGTCATAAAAGCCGATCAACAGCAGTACCAGCAGCGCCAGGGGAACCAGCCCATTACTGATCAGGGTCGGCAGGCTGGGCAGCCAACCGGCAAAGTCGATGAAATATTCGTCGGCAATCACCAGAAGCGGCGTGGCCGCCAGGGCGACTCCGGCAGCAACCAGCCCCATCCGGCGGCCCTTGTAAGAGCGAAACCAGACGCCGACGCTGTCCAGATCGGCGTCGAGATAAGGCAGCAGCACCAGGGCGGCCAACGCCAGGCCGGGGATCATTAGCGAGGCCACCAGCGGGTGGAAATGCAACAGTAGCTCCTGAATCCCCATAAAATACCAGGGCGCTTTGGCCGGGTTGGGACTCAGGTCGGGATTGGCCAGCTCCTCCAACGGCGCGTTGACCCACATCGCCCAGAGCAGTAGCAGCGCGATCAGCACCAAAGCGACGACCAACTCACGCACCACCAGGTGCGGGATGGTCACCACGCGGCTGATTTTGCGCTCAACCTCTGCTCCGGGGGCCCGCGGGATGACCACGCCGCCATCCTTACGCACCCGCCAGAAATGAAATGACATAATCGCCAGCAGGCCAATGGGAATGAGGGCGATGTGCAGCCCGTAGAAGTTGAGCAACGTCGCCGCGCCTACTTCCGGCCCGCCCAAAATGACCGTTTGAATCCAATTGCCGACAACAGGGATATACTCGACTAGGCCGGTGCCGACCGTAATGGCCCAATAGGCCAACTGATCCCAGGGGAGCAGATAACCGGTGAAGTTGGCGCCCACGGTTAGCAGCAGCAAAATCAGCCCCAAAATCCAGTTGAATTGGCGGGGTTCGCGGAAACCGCCGGTAAAGAAGACCCGCAACATATGCAAAAAGACGACCACAATCATGGCGTTGCCGCTCCAGTGGTGCAGGTTGCGGACCAGTTGCCCAAACCAGACATTCGTTTGTAACTGGAGAATATCATCGTAAGCCTGAGCCGGCGAGGGAGTGTAGGTAAACATCAACATCACGCCGGTGACCAGCAAAATCACCATCAGCACGGCGGCCATCCCACCCAGGCCCCAGGTCAGGCTGAGGCGGAGGGTCGACTCCGGCACGGTGCTGGGATGCAGGTGCAAAATCAAACTATCCAGGACCATCAACTTGCGCTCACGGTCGCTGGCAGGGGCAAGGGGGGTGCGGAAGATGGAGCCCCAGATGCGTTGGAACAAATTCGGGGCAGGAGGGGCGCTGGTTTGTGATTCTGACATCGGTTTCTCCTCAGCTGGTACGTTACTAATGAATGTCCAGAAAAGTCTTTCAGTCATTCTGGCAGTCTGTCGGAGAGGGTAATTTTGCCAGACTTCGGAAGTTTTGTCGTTTGAAACTTCCGAAGTCTTTCTCCGACAAGCTGCTAGGGAATTATCTTTAAGCCAACGACCAAGTCTTAAAGCTCGGGTCGCCGCAAAGTTAGAATGATTGGCCCTGGCCTTGGCCACCACCCTGGCCTTGCCCACGGCCCTGACCGCGACCGGCCCAGAGCGGGCGTCCGTTGGGGTCTCGCAGCAACAACATTTGCCCGCTGGTATCGTTGGTGATCTGGCCGGCCTGGAACATACCGTTCTCACCGCTAAAACCGAGCATCGTTACCGCATCGCCGGAATTAAAGGTTACACCTTGTTCGCTGGCGAAGCCGGGCGGTCCTAACTGCACCGTCAGTTGGCCTATGTCGGTAGTTGATACGGTCAAGCTCTGCTCATTCGCACTAACGACTTCACCCGCCAGCGTTATCCAGTCATGCTGGGCGGCCTGGGGTTGGCCAGAGGCATTTCCCTGACCCTGACCTTGGCCACCACCCTGGCCTTGTCCCCGACCCTGGCCTTGACCACCACTTTCACCTTGACCCTGACCGCCACCGCCGCCTTGACCACCACCCTGACCTTGCCCCTGCCCGTGACCACGACTCTGTCCCTGACCCTGGCCTTGCCCTCTTCCTTGAGCCTGGCTGGAGCTAAACAAATCATCCACGCC
>CAYZHI010000377.1:0-3392 GCA_964477335.1 uncultured Caldilineaceae bacterium
GCTACCTGCAACTTGAGACGGAATACAATGCCGGCTAAATCAATTTTGCTTTCAATTCAGAATATTACCAAACGCTTTGGCGACAAGCTGGCGCTAGATCGGGTGAGCGCTGACGTGGTCGGCGGGGAAATCTTTTGTTTGCTGGGGCCGTCCGGCTGCGGCAAGACGACGCTACTGCGGATCATCGCCGGGTTGGAGCGGCCCGATGCCGGCCAGCTCTTCTGCCAGGGTCAGGAATTGGGGCCGATCCCGCCGCACCGCCGCGATTTTGGACTAATGTTTCAGGATTTTGCCCTGTTTCCACACAAGAATGTGTTCGACAACGTGGCTTTTGGGCTACGGATGCGCGCCAGGCTCAAAGACGGGGCCATTAAAACCCGGGTGCAGGAGATGCTGGCCCTGGTGGGTCTGGAAGGTTTTGAAGAGCGCAGCGTCAATGACCTGTCCGGGGGTGAGGCGCAGCGGGTGGCCCTGGCCCGCAGCCTGGCTCCCCGCCCGCAACTGCTCATGCTAGATGAGCCGCTCGGCTCGCTGGATCGAGCATTGCGGGAGCGGTTGATGATTGAACTACGGGACATTTTGAAACAGGTGGGGGTAACTACCCTCTATGTGACCCATGACCAGGCCTAAGCCTTTGCCATTGCCGACCGGGCGGTGGTGATGCGGGCCGGCCGGATCGAGCAGATTGGCCGGCCGGAAGAGATCTACCGCTGTCCGGCAACCCGCTTTGTGGCCCATTTTCTGGGCTTGACCAACCTGGCCGAGGGGCGGGTAATCGCGCCCGGACAGGTAGCCTCGGCCTGGGGCGAATTGGCCGCAACTACACCTGGCTATCAACCCGGCCAACAGGTCAGCGTGCTGATTCGGCCTGAAGCGGCCACGCTAACCACTGCTGATTTACCGCAACCGCCTTTAACCGGTAACCTCAACCGCCTGTGTGGACGGCTGCTGGAGTACTCCTTTCGGGGCGGGCGCTACCGGGTGAAGGTTCAACCGGACATGGGGCCGCCGCTCACCTTTGAGTTGACCCGGGCCAGCCCCCTGACCGTTGCCGCCAATGAACGGGTCGGCATCGAGTTAGACCCGGCCGGGGTGGTTTTGATGGCCGCGGCAGAGGAAATTCACAACTGTCATCCGGCATTGACACAGACATTAAACAGACGTAAAATGTCTGGATGATTATTTGGAGATAAGTTGGGCCAGTCAGTATGCTGCTACCATCATTTGAAGAACAACCGCCCGAAGAAGTCAAGCGGGAGATCATCAGTTGGACAGAGGTCGATAAATTAATTGACCATCTGATCCCCCAATTTCGGGGTGAATTTGATGGGTTGTTAATGATTACCAAGGGTGGCTTGGTGCCCGGCGGCATATTGACCGAAGCTCTGGGCATCAAGCACGTGCTGACGGCCTCGGTTTATTTTCCCGATACCGTGGATCAAAAATTGGCCTGGCCGATATTTGTCCAATTCCCGGCCGATACCCTGGTTACCGGCCGCCGGATGCTGGTGGTTGATGACATCTGGGCCAACGGGCGGTCCATTGTGACCGTGCGGCAACGGCTGATGGCGGTTGGCTGCGAGTGTGAAACGGCTGTGTTACATTACCGTATGCGTTCAAACCTGTTTCCCGACATCGGCCCTGATTACTACGGCGCGGTCACCGACCGCATCATCGTTTATCCCTGGGAGATATCGATGTTTCCCTTTAGGCCCAAACCCGGCACCGGTCCATTACCGGCCATTTGATTACATTTTCCTTCCGTGAGAAACAGCAAGCAAGGGTGCTCCCTGGGAAGAGCACCCTTTTTGTTTGGCAAATATGAAGATTTCTTAACAAAGATTTAACGCAGTTCTGACCTGACTCTAATGATCGGTTGGTAACATGTGGGAACAGTTTGAGAGTTGTCTGACTCGTAAGCTCTTTTTCAGGTGATCAGACCGGCGCTCAAGCGAGGAGGTTAAAAATGTTGACTCCCCAATCACAACAAGAATTTAGCAGCGCTCGCCAGCGAGCCTTCATCGAGGAATGGCTCAGCTATCTGACAGGCCGTCCCAGTGACCTGCTTTCATTTGAAGAAGTAAAAGAGAAATTAAAATTACAGGATGCCTCTTACAGAGGGCTACAAGAGATCGAACTGGATAGGATTGTGGGTAGCACCGGCCGCTACCGAGATTTTACCCGTACTTTTCTACCCAAAAGCGACCAAACCGCAGACCGATGGCGTCGAATTAAAGATGTGGCCGATGAGCAAGGTTTTCCCCCCATTGAAGTTTACCAGGTTGGTGAAGTATATTTTGTGCGCGATGGGAATCACCGCGTTTCGGTGGCCCGCCAGAACGGAGCCAAAACGATCGAGGCTTATGTCATCGAGTTTAAGACCGCTGTGCCCATCGACAAGGACGATGATCTGGACGATATCCTGCTCAAGGATGAACGGGCCAGATTTTTTGAGGAGACTCAGCTCGACAAGATTCGGCCCGACCAGAATGTTAGTTTCACCGAACCGGGTCGTTACCGGCTGGTGCAGGAACACATCGCCTTTCACAAATATCTCAAAGAAATTGAATGTGGTTGTGAAATATCCTATGAGGAAGCGATGGGTAGTTGGTACGATCACGTCTACATGCCCATCATCAACATAATCCGGCAGCGGGAGGTACTGAAGCATTTCCCGGGCCGGACCGAAGCCGACCTGTATGCCTGGTTGATGTTGCACCGGGCCGAACTGGAAGACAAATTACATAGCCTGGGCCATCTGCCGGACGAGGCGCTGCTTGAGGAGATAACTCGAGAGAAAAGCCCCAATCCTTTTGTGCGGCTGATGGGCCTGTTCCAGCGCAAACTCAATCTGGAAGAGCTGCCGTTGCGGGTGGAACGGGCTAAATTCCTGGAAGCAACCCATCTCGATGAAGTCCGGCCCGACCATGGAGTCGACTGCTCGGAACCGGGCTGTTATCAAGTGGTCAAAGAACATATTGATATGCACAAATATCTACGGGAAACAGAAGGCAACCCTCACATATCTTACCAGGAAGCAATAGCCAGTTGGTACGATCAAGTTTACCTGCCGGTGATTCAACTGATCCGGGATAAGAAGGTGTTAGATCATTTTCCCGATAATACTGAGACTGATCTATATCTCTGGGTTTTAGCCCGGCGGGCTACCCTTGAAGAGGGCAGAATCACGGCCGATCAGGCGCTGACCGAAAAGATCATCGAGGAATTAGAGCAGGAATGTCGCTCGACCTCGATTCTACACCTGGCCCAACATTTCTGGCAGCGGCTCAATCAATAGCGTAAAAGTGACCGGCGCTTAAAAAGTGCCGGTCACTTGTAATTGGACTTTTGACAACGTAAACCCAGGTCAACGAACTTCGAGTTGACTGAGC
>CAYZHI010000378.1:0-3385 GCA_964477335.1 uncultured Caldilineaceae bacterium
CCAGTGTAGAAGTCAATGTCCTGGTTGTAAGCCTCAATGGCCTTGACCAAACGCTGCTGGAAACGGTAAATATCGCCCAATTTGGCCCACGAGCGGGCCCGACCAATCGCCTCGGTGTGGCGATCGATAGCCTGCTGGAAGTGACGCAAGGCTGGCTCATACTCCTGGCGCTGCTCATAGATGAGGCCCAGATTATGGTATGGCCAGGCGTAAGCCGGGTCCAATTCAATCGCTCGCCGGTAAGCCTGGATGATTTGAGCCGTCCGGTCTCTGGCGGCAGGTTCGCCGGCCTGATCGTCGGCCAGTTGGCGATAGATATTCCCCAGACTAAACCAGGGTACTGCATCTTTGGGGTTGAGTTCGATGACCCGTTGATAGGCGTAAATAGCCTCTTCAAAGCGGTCCAGGGCGTGGTAGGCGTTGCCGAGGCCGTTCCAGGCGACCGCCTGATCCAGCTCCTGCTCGTGCCGCTCAATGGCCTGCTTGTAGAACGGAATAGCCGTTTCGAACTCGCCCTGGGCGCTGTGCGTATCGGCCAGATTGTGGTAAGGCCAGGCGTAGTTCGGATCCAACATCCTGGCCCAGCGGTAGGCCGCCAGCGCCTCGTCGAATTCGCCCTGCACCCGGTAGGTATTGCCCAGATTATCCCAGGTAACGGCCTTGCCGGGACCATCGGCGTGGCGGTCGAGAGCCTGCTGGTAAAACTGGATCGCCTCCCGGTATCGACCCAGTTTTTGATAGACAAAGCCCAGATTATTGTAAGGCCAGGCCGCCTGCGGCTCCAGCTCAATAGCCTGCTGATAAGCGGCAATCGCCTCATCAGCCTGGTTGAGGGCGCTGCAGGCATTGCCCAGGCCCAACCAGGCCTGCGCTTCACCCGGCGCCAACTTGACAACTTGCCGGTAGGCATTGATCGCCTCGTCATAACGGCCCGCCAGGCTATACTCTCGCCCCAGACCGAGCCAGGGCAACTCAAAGCTCTGATCGAGGGCAACAGCCTGGCAGTAGGCGTCGATGGCTTCCTGCTGGCGACCCAGGGCGCTATAAACATCGCCCAAACTGGCCCAGGAACGCGCCCGGGCCGGGTTATCCTGGTGGCGCTCGATGGCCTGCTGAAACAGAATCATGGCCGGGGCATACTCGGCTCGCCGTTCATACACCAGGCCCAATTGGTGATAGGACCAGGGATAAGCCGGGTCCAACTCAATGGCCCGTCGGTACGGCTCGATGGCCTCGTTGTCACGCTCCAAAGCGACGTAAGCGTTACCCAGGCTGTACCAAGGCATGGCCTCGTGCGGCGTCAAACGGCTGGCTTCTTGATAGGCGGCCAGAGCCTGCTTGTAATCAGCCAGAGCCATGTAGACATCGCCCAGGCTGTCCCAGGAGACGGCCTGATCAGCCGGCCGGGTATGGCGTTCGATGGCCTGCCGGAAAAAGAGACCAGCCGACTCGTAATCGCCCTGTTCGCCAAGAATGACCGCCAGGCCATGATAAGGCCAGGCATAGCTGCGGTCCAGCTCGATGGCCTGCTGGTAAGCCTGCGTAGCCCGCTCAAAATCATTCAAGCTGCTGAAAACGTCGGCCAGGCTGTTGTAGTAAAGCGGGCGCGGTTCCAGGTCAATAGCCCGCTGGTAGGCGGGGATGGCCTCCTCCTCCCGGCTCAAATAATCCAACGCCACACCCAGATTGTACCAGGCCGGGCCAAGTTGGGGCGCCAGGGTCACGGCTTGCTGGGCCGCCTGCAAACCGGCCTGGCTCGGTACAGCCTCACCGGCCGGCTCAGGCCACAGCAAACGGCTACTCAACCGGTAAAAAGTCTGGCCCAACTGTTCTTGCAGCGTGGCGGCGTTAGCCGGGGCGTGATTTTTGGCGGTTAGCAGCGCCGCCAGCGCCTCGTCGAAGCGGTTTTGACCAATCAACCAGCGGCTATGCCACAATTGCAGCAAACTCAAGTGGAGCGGTTCCCAGTTCGGCCAGGCCAGCAGGGCGCCGACCATGTGCCGAACTCCTGCGCCCGGCTCATCAAAGAACCAACCGCTATCCTTGAGACCGGCGTGGAGGCGAGGGATCAGTTCCGCCTGGGCCGGCGGCAGCGAGATGTGTTGATCTTCGGCTATGAACTGCTCGACCTGTAGGAGCAGTTCTTCGGCCAGCGGTCGAGCCCACGCAAAACTCTCGACAAAACGGGGCAGGAAGAAGCGCATTGCTTCATCAGGGTCCATCCAGAGCAGGCCGTTGAGCAGGTTGCGGCTGGCTTCTTGCCAGGCAGAATTGCCAATGAGGACGGCGGGGTCCGAACTCAGCTCACGCATGTCGGCCCACTTGGTTTGGTAATGGGCCACCGCCCGGCGACTCAACTGTTGGCGATTCTCACTTTGCAGCGGAATGGAATGCAACTGGCGCCGCACAAAGTCGTATACAGCATCGTGCAGCCCATCAGCTTGAACAAAAGCATAGCGCCGTTGCAAACCCTGGAGTACCGTCTGCGCGTCCTGTTCCGGCCACAAGGCCCAGACTGCCCTCAACGCAGCGTCATCGGCGCCGCGGCGCAGCAAGGCTATGGCCTGGACTTGTTCCAGGTCGTCCGCCCGGGTGAGGCAGTAACGTAAGAAGCGGGCGGTAATTTGTTCCAGGCGATTGGCCGGCAGCAGGGTTTTGTCATCCAGGACAAAATTCTGCAGAAAATCGGCCCGCTCCAGGGTGAAGAGGGCGTCAGCGACCATCTCGACCACCAGCGGCACACCGCTACTGGTGGCTTTGACCGCGGCAATGAGGTTGCCGTCGATGGTTAGCGGGGTGTGGCGACGTTGGGCTTCTTTCTCTAAATATTCCCTCAGGTCGGCGTCGCCAAAGGTACTCATATCCCAAACCACAGGGGGATTTTCACCCAACTGGTCACGGTAGCCCTTGTGGACGTGCTCCTGGCCCTCAATCTCGACCACCCGCTCGTTGGCCAGATTGTGACGCCCACTGAGCAGCCACAACAACGGCCAGGAAACGGTTGGCAATACCAACTGGTCACGGATAAACGGCTCAAGGGGCACAGCAATTTCCAAATTGTCAAGAGCCAACACGGCGGGGCGCTCTCGAACGATCCGGCCCAGGCCGGCGACCAGCCTGGCCGCCAAAACCCTGGCCGGATCCTGACCGAGCCGGACTTCCTCAGACGTTAGCAGCCCGGCCTGCTGCATCTCCTCCAGGAGCAGATCAGTAGCTCTTGCCAGATGCAGGGAACTGTCTTGAACCGACGCGGCCGCAGTTTCGAGCAGGTCGACCCAGTGGTCGCGATGTTCGGCCCGGTAGCGAGCCATTTGGTCGGTCAGACGGGGCAATTTCTTTTGGGCCTGTTGAAAAGGAGCCAACACGGCCTGGTAACCGGCGGTAA
>CAYZHI010000379.1:0-3357 GCA_964477335.1 uncultured Caldilineaceae bacterium
CTAAAAAACAGAACAAATGCCCGCCGGCTCCTGATCATTTTAGGGTTGGTAATTATTTTTTTCTTTCTCCATGCCCAACTCCACCTGCTGCCGGCAACCGTGGCCATGGGCGGCGCCGCGGTGGGTCTACTTTGGGTACGAACCAATGTTGAGGAAACCTTTAGCCATTTGGAGTGGGGGGTTCTCCTGTTTTTCACCGGCCTCTTTGTGCTCGTAGGCGGGTTGGAGGCCTCCGGTGTATTAACTTTATTGGCGACGGGAATCATTGATTTAGCCAGCAATAATCTTCTGTTGGCCAGCCTAACCATTCTCTGGGTGGCGGCCATTGTGTCGGCGGTGGTCGACAATATTCCTTTCACCATTGCGATGGTGCCGGTCATCATCAGCCTGGGTAGAATGGGCGTGCAAGCCTCACCGCTGTGGTGGGCTTTGGCTCTGGGCGCCGGCTTTGGCGGCAACGGCACGGCCTTGGGCGCTACGGCCAACGTGGTGGTCGTCAGTTTGAGTGAAAAAACGCGTAATCCCCTCAACATGAAGATTTGGCTGAAATCCGGCCTACCGGTAATGCTCGTTACCTGCTTGGTGGCAACCGTAATGTTCATAATCCTCTTCGAGTGGATGAAATTCCCCTAATTGCCAGGTTAAGCGTGACATATCAAAAAAATGATGCTACAATCCTTTACAAACTATGCTTGATTATCCTGAAACCGTCTATTGGCTCACTCTCATCAATGAGAGCAATCTAAAACTCAATCAGGTCAAGCCGATCATCCAGCGGTGGGCCGTGATCGAACAGCGTTCATTGGCTGAGTTGTTCGATATGACCCCCCTGGATTGGTCGACTACCTTTGGCCTGGGTGAGACTGAAGCCGCGCAGCTCCAAAAAATCCACACCAAATTGGAAGCGCAGGCCAAAGCCCTGGCTCACTGGCAGAGCCAGGGGCTGGAAATTCTGCTCCGGATCGACCCGCGCTACCCGCGCCGGCTGGCCGAGACGCTGCCCCTGGTTCAGCAGCCCCTCATTCTGTGGGGCCAGGGCGGACTTGAGCTGCTCAATGAGCCGGGCGTAGCTATGTTGGGCGGCCCGGCCCCCGACGCCGACGCCGGCCAACTGGTCGAAGAGTTGATGCAGGCCCTGGTAGCCGAAGAGATCAATTTGATCAGCGGCTACGGTCGCGGCCTGGATCGCTCAACCTTTGAAGCAATGCTGACCACCAGCGGCGGCCATGCCATCGCCATACTGCCGATGGGGTTGGCAGCCTTTGCCAAAACCACCACCAGGTTAAACCAAGCCGTTGAGAACGGCCAAATTGCCCTGATCAGTCCGTTTGCCCCGGATACACCCTACCAGGACAAGTTGGCCGAAGCGCGCAACTTATTAATCGACCACCTGGCCCTGGTCTTGCTCATTCTGGAGCCGGATGAAGACTCCACGGTCCGCGGCGCGGTCGCTTTGAATCGAGGTGTACCGGTTTTAATGGCCGGACAGGCCGACCGCGCCACCGATTACCACCGCACCCTGCTCAATCAGGGGGCGCTGGTGCTGACCGACGCCGGCGAAGTGATCGAAGTGGTTCAGCAGGCCATCATCGACGTTGCCTTGCAAGAGCCGCTTGTCGAGGCTGCGCCGGGGCCGGTTGTTCAGCCCGTCAGCCCTGAGCGGGGCGATGATTTCAGTCTGAATATCGACCCAATCGCTCCCATTGATAGCCAGGAAGCGCTGGAGATTCTATCGTCTGGGGGTGAAATCCCCGAGGTGCTGCGAAAACGGCTGCAAAAACGGCAGTCTAAAGCCCCAGATGATCTCTGATTTTCAACTTCCCTAACCGGACAAGCCCGAGCAAAAAGGATTAACTGAACCGCATAAGATTGATGGGGTAGCCAAGTTTGTAAAACGTAAGGCGTAAAACGTAATGATTTTTATATCAGTTGGCCATTACGCATCACGTTTTACGTGGCTTCTTGGCCCTAAGTGGTATTTTCAAAAGCGTCAACTTTTAGCTAAACCATCCCGTAATTAAACATCACAAAAAATATTATATTCAGAGGAGGTTGACCGATGATTGAGGCAAACAACAAAAATAAAGGGGCGGAGGGTGACATTTTTTATCCACCACCGGAAATAATCGCCGCGGCGAATGTAGGTGAGTATGACAGTCTTTATCACCGTTCTATCACTGACCGGGAAGGCTTTTGGGCCGAGCAGGCCGAACAGTTGGATTGGTTCCAAAAGTGGGACAAAGTTTTGGATGGCCGCGGCGCCCCCTTTTACAAGTGGTTTGTGGGGGGCAAAATCAACATTGTCTACAACGCCATTGATCGTCACTTAAAAAACTGGCGGCGCAATAAGCTAGCCCTCATCTGGGAGGGCGAGCCGGGTGATGTGCGCACCTTTTCCTATCACGCCCTGAACCGGGAGGTCTCAAAATTTGCCAACGTCCTCAAGAGTATGGGCGTGCGCAAAGGGGACATCGTAACCATCTATATGCCCCAAATCCCGGAGCTGGCCATTGCTATGTTGGCCTGCGCCAAGGTTGGGGCCGGCCACAGCGTGGTCTACGGCGGCTTTAGCGTCGAAGCCCTGGCCGAGCGGATCGAGGATGCCGAAAGCCGGGTGCTGGTAACTGCCGACGGCGGCTGGCGCCGCGGCAAACCTACCGACCTCAAGAGTATTGCCAACGAGGCTATGCGCCGTTCGCCCACGATTGAGGTCTGCATCACGGTCAAACGGACCGGCCAGGAAGTCTACATGGAAAATGACCGGGACTTCTGGTATCACGATTTGATGGCCCTGCCCATAGCCAGCCCCAAATGTGAGACTGAGGTGATGGACGCCGAGGATATGCTCTTCATCCTGTACACCTCCGGCACTACCGGCCGGCCTAAGGGGGTGCTGCACACCCACGGCGGTTACAGCGTCTACACGGCTACCACCCACCGGATGGTCTTTGACATTAAAGAGGAAGATCGCTGGTGGTGCGCGGCTGACCCCGGCTGGATTACCGGCCACAGCTACATTATTTACGGCCCGCTGATCAACGGTGCTACCGTGATGATGTACGAAGGCGCGCCCAACCATCCCTACCCCAACCGCTGGTGGCAGATGATCGAGAAATACGGTGTGACCGTGCTGTACACGTCGCCCACGGCCATTCGCGGCTTGATGCGCTTTGGCGAGGCCTGGCCCAACCGGCACGATTTGAGCACGCTGCGCCTGCTCGGCTCGGTGGGTGAGCCAATCAATCCCGAAGCCTGGCGCTGGTATCACCGGGTCATTGGCCAGGGCCGCTGCCCCATTATGGACACCTGGTGGCAAACTGAAACCGGCGGTTTTATGATTACGCCGCTGCCCATTAC
>CAYZHI010000380.1:0-3344 GCA_964477335.1 uncultured Caldilineaceae bacterium
CGGATGGGTGGGTTATACCTGATGCAGCCGGATGGGGAAACCCTTGAATTGGTGGTGAGTCACAATCTGCCCCGCGATTATACCGGCACAACCCTGCGACTGGGCGAGGGACTCTCGGGCCGGATTGCTCAAAGCGGCGAAGCGATGACGGTGGAGGATTACTATCAGTGGGAAGGGCAGGCCGAAGTTTTTGCCGATAATCCGTTTCGACGGGTTTTGGGCGTGCCGCTCAAAATCGGGAACTGTGTGATCGGCGTCATCAACGTTACCGATGATGTCCGGGCCGGCCCGTACAGTGCGGACGAGGTTCAACTGGTCAGCCTGTTTGCCCAGCAGGCGGCGATTGCCATCCATAATGCCCGGCTGTACGAGACGGCCCAGACTGAATTGGCCGAGCGCAAACGGGCCGAAGAAGGGCTGGCTAGAGAGCGAATCTTGTTGCGAACAGTGATCGACAATCTACCCGACGCCATTTATGTCAAAGATTCCGCCTTGCGTAAAATTCTGGTCAATCGGGCTGACCTGGTCAATATTGGCAAATCAGAAGCCGAGGTTTTGGGTAAAACCGACTGGGAGCTGTTTCCGGCGGAGGTGGCCGCCCGCTTCTGCGCCGACGACCAGGCCATTTTGGAAAGCGGGCAGGCCATCCTCAATCGTGAAGAGTTGCTGGTAAATAGCGCCGGTCGAAGCTGCTGGTTGCTCACGTCTAAGCTGCCGCTGCGGGACAATGAGGGCCGCATTACCGGCATTGTCGGCATCGGCCGCGATATCACCGAACGTAAACAAATGGAGGAAGCGCTGCTAGAGAGCCACCGTCGCCTGGAAAAAACGTTACAGGAACTCAAAACAACCCAGGAAAAGATTGTGCAACAGGAACGGTTGGCCGCCGTGGGACAACTGGCCGCCGGCATCGCCCACGACTTCAACAACATTCTCACCAGTATTCTGGGGTTTGCCGAACTACTGCAGATGTCGCCGGATACTCCGCCGCCGGTTAGGGCCGACCTGGCCCACATTGTTACTTCGGGTCAGCGAGCGGCGCACCTGGTCCGCCAGATTTTGGATTTCAGCCGTAAATCGATCCGCCGGCCGCAACCGCTTGAGCTGGCCCCTTTTGTCAAAGAAGTGGTCAAATTTTTGGGGCGAACCATCCCGGAGAATATCCAACTGGAGCTTCAGATCGAACCAGGCGCCTATCTGGTTGAAGCCGATCCGGCTCAGGTTCAGCAGATGCTTACCAATTTGGTCGTCAACGCCAGAGACGCGATGCCGGCCGGGGGAATGCTTGGCATCATCATATCGCGGTCTTTCTTGCCCGGAACGGTGAATTGTGTCGATTGCAACCAGGTAATTACAGGTGAGTGGATCGCAGTTACGGTCACCGATACGGGCGGCGGCATCCCGCCGGAAGTCCTCCCCCACATCTTTGAGCCTTTTTTCACCACCAAAGCAGTTGGTAGTGGAACTGGTTTGGGCCTGGCCCAGGTGTTGGGAATTGTCCAACAGCACGCCGGACATATAACGGTAGACAGCTATGTAGGCCGGGGTACTACCTTCGTCGTCTATTTGCGTCCCTTACCACCCATACAACAATTTAGCCAGCACCAAGAAACAAACCTGATGCGGCCAGGTCGGGGAGAGACGATTTTGTTGATCGAAGATGAGCCGGCCGTGTTGAAAACCACTCAGGCGATGCTGCAAAACTTGGGCTATCAAGTCCTGACTGCCGAAAATGGGCAGGAAGCCTTAGCTATTTATGCCAAACGCCAGGCCGAAATTGCCCTGGTTTTGTCGGATATGGTTATGCCTGATATGGATGGCCTGGCCTTATTGACCAGTCTCAAGGCCCAAAATCCGTCGATCAAAGTAGTCATGATGAGCGGTTATCCCCTGGACCAGGTGGAAGCCGGGCTGCTGGAGCAAGGGGTGGTGGATTGGTTTCAAAAACCGATTACTTTGGGGATTTTAGCCCAGACCATTAGCCGGGCTTTGGTCGAGGTTCAGGAGTAACAATTGCCTCCGCCTCGATCTCGACCAGCATTTCCGGCGAGATCAGCCGGCGAACTTCCACCATCGTTGTCGCCGGCCGGATGTCGCCAAAAAATTCGCCGTGCGCCCGGCCAATGGCTTCCCACTGCTCGATATTGACCACGTACATGCGGGTGCGCACGACATCGGCCAGGGTTGCCCCGGCCCGGAGCAGCGCCGCCTCGATATTTTTGAGCGTTTGGACGGTTTGGGTATACGGGTCATCGTCGCCTACAATCTGTCCCTGCTCATCCGTAGCCGTGGTGCCGGCCACGTGGACAATGTTCCCTACCCGCACCGCCCGGGAATACCCCACTATCGGTTCCCAGGGCGCGCCGCTGGAAATATTGAGCCTGCTCTCTTTGGTCATTAATCCCCCAAACTTGTCCCAACGCGGCGGGCAGTTTCAAGCCAGGGATGATCCAGTGGCACGGTTTTACGTTGGCCGACCACTTTCTCCAACGGTACCGGCTCGGTGCCCTCGCCCCGCACGGCCACCAACACATTATAAGTACCATCATTGATTAAGGTGGCGCAGGCCGTGCCCAGCCGGGTGGCTAACAGGCGGTCTACCGCTGAGGGAGTTCCGCCCCGCTGCACATGGCCCAGAATGGTTAGCCGCGTTTCCAGACCGGTCAAAGCCTCAAGATGGTGGGAAAGCCGTTGGGTACTGCCCAAGCGCTGCGCCTCAAGCAAGGCTAACTCTGCCCCTATCGCTTTGCGAGCCTTGTCATCATTTTTGGTTCTAGCCTTCTCCTTTTTGGCCAGCGCTGCTTGATAGGCGGCTGCTTCGTCTTGCGACATAGCTCCTTCCGATACGGCCACAATGCTAAAATTCTTGCCGCCATGTTGGCGCCGGCGGATGGCCTCGGCCACTTTTTCAATGTCATAAGGGATTTCCGGGATCAGAATGACATCCGCCCCCCCAGCGATGCCCGCCCCCAAGGCCAGCCAGCCAACATTGTGGCCCATAATCTCGACCACGATAATGCGGTGGTGGCTGTGGGCGGTGCTGTGCAGCCGGTCAATCGCTTCGGTGGCAATGCCCAGGGCCGTGTCAAAGCCAAAGGAGACATCGGTCATGGCTACATCGTTGTCAATGGTCTTGGGCAGGGTGACAATGTTTAAGCCTTTTTGGGCCAGCCGGTAGGCGTTCTTCTGGGTGCCGCCGCCGCCCAGGCAAACCAGCGCGTCCAGGTGATGGGCGTTATAATTTTCCACCATCACCTCGGTCATATCCAATTCCCGGCTGCCCATCGGCATCCGGTGGGGTTTGTCTCGACTCGTCCCCAAAATAGTGCCGCCCAGGGTGAGAA
>CAYZHI010000381.1:0-3318 GCA_964477335.1 uncultured Caldilineaceae bacterium
GGGAAGGGGGGGGCGTGATGTCGATTTTGGGAATAGCGGCGCTAAAATCAACGGCAAGCGTGGCGGTTGGTTGGGCCAGGCCGGGCAGCGTTCCGCCCTGCCGCAAGGCATAGCCGAAAATGCCAATGCCGGCCAGAAATAGAATTGAGGCAACAACGGCGATGGTGATAATGGTTGACCGTTTCACTCAATAAACTCCCTTGCTAGATTTGATCTTTCCGCTTGACCAGCCACACGGCCAGCCCACTCCAGAGCAGGGTGTGCAGCCCTAGAATAAGCCACCGTCCCAGCAGAGCCGGAGCGCTATGGCTGTAATTGATGTAGAAATTGAGCGTAGTTGGCACATCTTCGACTACCTTCTGAATGCCCCGGCCAATATCCACCTCCCGTATCACTCGCACCTGGCCTAAATTGTTCAGTCCAGCCATATCGGTGCTGGCGCCCAGGGCTTCCAGAGACCAGCGGGTGATGGTCAGGTAAGAGAGGGGTTGGGTCAGCTCCGACAACTCAAAGATGGCCCCGGAAAATACAATTTGGCCAAACAGGGCCAGCAACACCAGATAAATGACCGTGTCCCTGGAACGGGCCAAAGCCGAGATGAATAGCCCCAGGGCTACGCTGGCCAGGGCAGTGAAAACCAGCGTAAAATAATATTCCAGGGGAGTCCATAAAATAGCCCCGTGGCCGGGAAAATCGATCTTGAGGGCCAGCACTAACAGCAGTAAGAGACATTGGAGCAGCATAAAGCTGCCCAATACCACAATTTTGGAAGCAAAATAGGGTAGAATCTTGAGGGTAATCATCCGCTCACGGCGGTAAATGGCCTCTTCTTTGATGATCTCAAATGAAGCCGCAAACACGCCCAAGAGATTGGCCGCCAGGGCCATCATGAAGAGTAACGTTTGGGTCTGGCTAACAATATTGTAAACCCCGGTATTCTCCAGGATCGCTGCAATCTCTTCAGGCGAGTTACCAACCAGGGCCGCGCTGTTACTAATCAGCAGCAGCAAGACCCCGATAAGGGGCATGACGGCCAGCAGCACCCACAGGCTGGTTTTATCGTGTTTGATCAGGTCCAGGTACCGTTGCGCCAATACCCCAAACTGTTTCAGTTGATCAACCAGGCCGCTGGCGGCCGGTTTAATGGAGGCCGGAATGGGCCGGGCCACTTCACCTGTCTGCCGGTTAGTTACGTAACTCTCATACAGCTGTGATTGGCGATAGTGAGCAGCCCAGAGCGATCCAGCCAGGATTTCGGATTGGTCACCATTGCTGGCGGGGGGTAAGGTCTTGACTGCCTGGTCATACTCAGCTTTGATTTCTGCCGGGACAGTTGAAGCATTGGTCAAAGGGTAAGTTTGGGCCAGGCGGGTGTAGATATCGGGAAAGTTATTGACATTGAAAAATTGCAGCGCCTGGTCTGGTGGACCGAAGTAGGTGAGTTCACCGCCCCGCGCCAGAAAAGCCACCTGATCGCAATTGTTGGTGATATTACGGGTGGCGTGGGTGACCAGAATGATCGTTCGACCTTCGTCGGCTAATTGGCGAAGGGTGTCCATCATCAGTTTTTCCAGACCGGGGTCAAGGCCAGAGGTCGGTTCGTCCAGGAGAAATATCCAGGGTTCGGCCAGGAGTTCAGCGGCAATGCTCACCCGCTTACGTTGGCCGCCGCTCAAATCGCGCACCAGTGTCTCGGCCTGGCCGGTGAGGCCTACTTTGGCCAACACTGCCGCAATACGGTTGTTGATCTCTTCCCCACTGGCATCCGGCAGGCGCAGCCGAGCGGCATAATTCAAGGCCCGGCGAACTTCCAGGTTTTGGTGGATAATATCATCTTGGGGTACATAGCCCATCATCGTACGGTAGAGATTGAAATTGACGTACAGATCATCCCCATTTACCAGCACTGCCCCGGCGGTGGCTCGACTCAATCCTGTTAACGCCTTTAGCAAGGTGCTTTTGCCGGTGCCGCTGCCGCCCACCAGCGCTACAAACTCGCGGGGATTGACGACCATATTCAAATTGTGAAGTAGTTCCTTGGGCCTGGATTTGTCGGGCCAGCCCAGGCGGGTAATCGGGTAGACCGTCTTTTGCAAATTGACCACCTCCAGCCGGAAATTTCGTTCGGCTGAGAAGGGAATAAACGTACCTGTATCGTGATAAACCAGATTAAAAGGGCCAATTTGAACAACGTCACCTCGTTCCAAGATCTGCTGTTTGGACTGGCGCAGTTGCTTGCCATTGACAAACGTACCGTTGTTGCTGCTTAAATCCTGGATGGCGTAGCGATTGTCGGCGTGTCTGACTACCCTGGCGTGATTCCACGACACTGCCGGATGGCTCAGGGAGATAGCCGCGCCGGAATTGCGGCCAATGTAGGCAACGTTGCCCTCAACCGTAAAGCTGTGTTCAATTTCAGTTAGACCAATTTCGGTAAAGAGAGAGGGAGCAATGTAGGTAAGATGGGCTGAATTACCCAGGGCGTCGCTGAAGCGGATGATGTCGTTGTTTGCCAGGCGATACGGTTTTTGCGGCTCGAGACGTTTCCCGTTGATGTAAGTGCCGTTGGTGCTGTTCAAATCGGTCACAGTGTGTCCCTGGCGGGTCAGTTCAATTTTAGCATGCTCACCGGAGACAGTCGGTGCGAGCACCTGGATGGTGTTGGTGTTACGGCGTCCTATGGTGGTGACATTCTTCGCCAGAAACTCCTCCCGAGTCTCCTCACCGGGGATATGGACAATAATTTTGGCCAGAAAACCGCCGTGAACTGTGGCGGCGGCCTCACTTGCTGGGCCCTTGAGGGGAGCGCCACAGTTTGGACAGAAGGAGGCATCAGGCCGGGTGAGGCGTTTACCGCAGTGAGGACAATTTTTTATCAACTTGACCATGCGACTATCGGCCCATTGGTTGCAGAATTGAGTGTTGCCCAACGGACCAAATTATATCATTGCCTTCGACCATTAGTCAATGTGAATTGATTGGTACTAACTACTCATTGCTCAAATTTAACTCTGTGTGATATGATTTTTACCATAATAATCGAATTACTGCTAAACCGGTCCGATTGGACCAGTCAGTGGCGAGGGTAAAGCTAACTATTCTCTTGAATTTAGCTTATAAGTGCAGGAGAAAATAGCAAGGCCCGCAGTCTCATTTTTCCGATGAGCGCGGGCCTTCTTTATTTTGAAGGAGTTTTTGTAATTTATGGGTAGCCTGTTAAAATATCCCCGCTGTGTCCGTTATTGCCTGAAGGCGGTTTTAGAAGCAATACTTTTCAAATAAGCGATTGAAATCGCTCCTCCAGGGCTAAAGCCAGTC
>CAYZHI010000382.1:0-3301 GCA_964477335.1 uncultured Caldilineaceae bacterium
CCAAGCTCCTGGCCATTGTGGAACGGAATGACCTGGAGCTGCTCGACCCGCAGTTGGTTATCCTCAACGAGCGGTTGAGCGAGATCAAAGAGGCTATGGATGCCGCTCCCAAGAGCATCGCCTGGAAATTGCGAGCTAAAGTGGGTACCCGGGTGCGCTGGTATCAGGAAGTCGAAGAAGTTCGACGTTAAGTTGATGTGGAGAAGTAATGGGTTTCTTAGGCTCCCTCAAATCGATCTTTGCCGGCGGCGGTGAGCAGCAAGATGGTGGCTACACCATTTACGTGCGCTGCCGCCGCTGCGGCGAGGTCATTAAAACCCGCCTCAATCTGCAGAACGATCTCAGTATGGCCGATAGCGGCGGCTACGTGGTCCATAAGACGTTAATCGGCAACCATCTCTGCTTTGAGCGGATCGAAGTAACCCTGACTTTCGACGAGCACCGGCGCCTGATTGATCGACAAATCAGCCGGGGTGAATTCATCACGGCTGAAGATTACCAGGCCGCTCAACCTGGCTAACCCCCATTATCAACAACTCAGACTTGATTTTCCCAAAAAGTTCAATATACTATGGGTGTTGCACAAGTTATATATTTCTGATATATCAGCTTTGGTTTTTTCGACAAAGTCGTCATTATGTTACCTGCCACGCTGCTAACGGCCTCGCGCCAACATCGCCATAATCTGGATTCCCACAGCGAAACTGCCTATCGCCTGCTCAAAGAGAAAATTACTACGCTGGCCCTGCCGCCTGCCACCCTCCTCAACGAGACCAAACTGATGGCTGAACTCAATTTGGGTCGAACCCCCATTCGTGAGGCTTTGCAACGATTGGCCTACGAACATCTGGTGGTTATCTTGCCCCGGCGCGGCACCATTGTGGCCGATCTGAACCTCAGCGATATTCAAAAAATCTTTGAAGTCCGGCTTGAATTAGAACCCTACGCCGCCCAATTAGCGGCCGGGCGAGCCACTCCGGAGCAGATTGCGGCGATGGAGTGTCTGTTTAATGGGGTTGATGAGCTTATCCGGCAGGGTAACCCCCACCAGCTTATCTGTCTGGATCACGAAGCCCACCGGCTGCTGGTGCAGGCCGCCCAAAATGAATTCCTGGAAGAAATTCTGGAGCAACTTTATACCCATATTTTGCGATTATGGTATTTGTCGTTGCATAAGGTCAGCCGGTTGGCCGAAGCCATCGAGGAGCATCGTCACATTATTGCAGCCGTTAAAGCCGGCGATGGCGAGCGGGCGGCTCAGATTATGCGGGCCCACCTGACCGGCTTCCAAAGTGAATTTATGGCCGTTCTATGATTTTTATGGCTGCCGTTAGCCAATGATTGATTGTCACGATTAGGTCGTAATGTCATTTTGAACGATCGGCGGTCAGCCGTCAGCCGTCGGCGGTCCATTAGGTCAAAACTGGCGTCAAACTCTTAAGGATCAACGAGGGAGGTAAACCAATGGGAGATTTGGAACAACGACGTTCCCGGCGACGGGAAAGACAAACGAGGCGGTCGGCCATTCCCAAAGTCACGCCGGTCAAACCGCTGGTCAGTAAATTGCCGCCGTTTGAGGTGCTCTCTGCTGAGGGCGTGGCCGAGATTCACCGGGCCTCGATGCGCCTGCTCCAGGAGGTTGGCATCCTCATTGTCGATTTTCCCCCGGCCCGGGAGACGTTCCGGGCCAACGGGGCTACGGTCACGGGTGAGCTGGTCAAGATCGACGAGGAGACCTTGCTGCATTTTGTGCGTCAGGCCCCGCCAACTTTTACCCAACTGGCTCGTAATCCGGCCAACAATCTGCTGTTTGGCGGACGCAATATGATCTTTGGGCCGGTTTACGGCCCGCCTTTTGTCGGCGATCTGGATCAGCCGCGGCGGCAGGCTACCCTGGCCGATTTTCACAACTTCGTCAAGCTGACTTATATGACCCCCTACCTGCATCACTCCGGCGGCGTCATTGTTGAGCCGAACGATATTCCGGTGCCGGAACGTCACCTGGACATGATTCTGGCCCACCTCACCCTCACCGATAAAGCTTTTATGGGCAGCGTTACCCACGCCGATAACGCCCGCGATACCATCACTATGGCCGAAATCGCCTTTGGGGCGGAGGCCATCCGAAAGAATCCGGGCGTTCTTGCCCTGGTCAATGCCGCCAGCCCGCTCCGCTTTGACGACCGCATGTTTGGGGCCTTGCAGGTCTATGCCGAGGCCAGGCAGGCTGTGATTGTGACCCCCTTCCTCGTCGCTGGGGCTATGTCGCCAACCACCATGGCCGCGACCCTGGCCCAGCAAAACGCCGAGGCATTGTTCGGCATTGCTTACGCCCAGATGCTCAACCCCGGTACGCCCTGTGTCTACGGCTCCTTTCTGTCGAACATCGATATGAAAAGCGGCTCCCCCTCCTTTGGTACGCCTGAGAATGCTTTGGCCCTTTACGCCGGGGCGCAGATGGCTCGCCACTATAACCTGCCCTACCGCTCGGGCGGCAATTTCACCGCCTCCCGCATTCCCGATGCCCAGGCCGGCTATGAGTCGGCCAGCACCATGTGGCCGACAGTCCAGGCCGGGGTCAACTTTGTGCTCCACGCCGCTGGTTGGCTGGAAGGCGGCCTGATTGCCGGTTATGAAAAGTTCATCCTCGACCTGGAAATCTGCGGTATGATGATTCGCCTGGTCGAAGGGATTGGCCTGACTGAGGAGGATTTTGCCTGGGATGCTTTTGCCGAAGTAGGGCCAGGCCAGCACTTCCTGGGCACCCAGCACACCATGCGCCATTACGACACTGCCTTCTACCAGCATATGGTCTTCAACACCGACAACTATGAAAAGTGGGAACGAAAAGGTTCCCAGGATGCCTATCAACGGGCCAACGCCATCTGGAAACGAATGTTGGCAGCCTATGAGCCGCCCGAATTGGATGAGGCCGTAGCTGAGGAGTTGGAGGCGTTTGTCGATCATCGCCGCGCTGAAATTCAAGCCGGTCAGCCCCGCACCAAGTGGCAGAAATGAGAGAATAATAGCATCAGCGTTATCTGCGTTCTATTTAATCCACATTTACAGTAGTCATCAAAAAACACCAGGAGATTCAATGATGAACGTTCGCAGCTTCGAAGTACCAACCGAAATGAAACATGGCCTGGGCGCCATCAAAACCCTCGGCGATGAAGCCAAAGCTCTGGGCATGAAGCGTCCGCTGGTCGTTACCGACGCCGGCATCGAAAAGGTCGGCTTGCTCGACCGGGCGCTGGCGCCGCTCCAGGCCGCCAAGCTGGATTACGTGGTTTTCAGCAAA
>CAYZHI010000383.1:0-3274 GCA_964477335.1 uncultured Caldilineaceae bacterium
ACCTGGAACCTGCGGATCATCAACCGCGCTGGCACCATAGACCGCCACCTATTCACCTATGATGGCGGCTTTTATGCCTTGCCCACAGCCGTCGAACCGTACAGCGCCCGCGATTGGCTCGACGAGCAGATTTCCTGGTCACGGTAAATAGATTGGCTAGCTGATGGGACCACGAGCTTGTCTCTCGACAAGCTCTTTTCTGTTTAGCGCCCGGTCGATCTTTTCGTCCAGATCAGAGTCGATTATAATTACAGTATCACCATGCGGGAGAGAGCTGTATGTCTGACGATGAGATGAAGCGATGTCCCTTTTGTGACGAGGAGATTAGGGTTAAGGCGGTTATCTGCAAACATTGTCACCAGTGGCTGCCCGGTTACACCTATGAATCGGCCATCAGAGATCTGGTCATTCAGAAACAGGTGACTGAACGCAGAGCCGTTGAAGCCCGCGAAGCGGTCAGCCGGGACGAGCAGTATGACATAGCCCGTAACTGGTCGAAGAACGGTCGGGTTGGCTCACTGCGAGGTTTTGACCTGTCGGTGCGGGATTTGAGCGGGCTTGATTTTAGCGGGGCCGATCTACGCCAGGTCAATTTTAGCGACGCCGATTTGAGTGGGACCAATTTGAGCGAGGCCAATTTGAGCCAGGCCAATCTCTTCCGGGCTAACCTGAGAACCACCAAATTGACCAAAGCTAAACTGAACGAAGCCTACTTGCGTGAAGCCCTGCTTGAGTATGCCGACCTGAGCGGCAGCGCCATGCCGCGGGCCAATCTGCGCGGGGCCTTGCTCAATCACGCCGTGCTCTACCGGGTCGATCTGGAAGGAGCCAATCTCAAAGGAACCGACCTGCGTAATGTTAACCTGCGGGAGTCTTATCTGAAAGGAACCGATTTGTCGGGCACTAAAACCGAGGGGGCAATTTTTAAGGGGGCCCTCCTGATTGGGGTCAATCTGGCCGAGTCTGATATTACCTCGTTTCAATACAACCAGGCCGGCAGCCTGGAAGGGACCACTTTGCCCGATGGGCAGATGTATAAGAAAGAGTAGTTAACCGGCCATCTTTTTTAGATCACGCGCCACAAAAGAATAACCGTGCCAGCCAGTGACCATCAAGGCCGCTTCTTTGGTGCCGTCCTCATGATGGATCGTCTTGTATTCAACCTGGGGCGGCTCGCCATATTCGGCTTCAACCAGATTGATCGCCGCCAGCGCGTCCTGCGCCTCGACAGTGTGCGCTGAGAGGAAACGCCCGGCGATGAAAACCTCAACACGATACAGGCTGGCCATAGCTAACATTGCTCAATCAGCATCGAAAATAAGGATTACATAAAACCAGATTGATTATTACTATATGTCACGTTTGGGGAATTGACAAGTCCTGGATCGTTGATCTCCGCTGAAGGCGGCTATTCAATCTGGCGAGGGCTGGACTGCAACGCCGGAAATACGCACGTGGTCACTTTTGAATACGCCGGCGGCGTCCAGAATTTGCAGGCGCTGACCGCTCTCCACCTCGTAGAAACCAACCAGCAAATCGTAGTCGCCTGGAGGCAACTCGGCCGGGAGCGAGACGGTGTGGGCGTCGATGACCAGCTCACCCGGCTGCCAGTAGGGAGTGGCATAAAAACCGGCCTGGGGCTTACTATCGCGTTGAGCGACAATCTTATTGCTGGCGTCAACCAGTTGCACAAACACGGTAAAATCCACCTCAATGGGCGACTGGACCTGCCAGAATAAAGTCAGCTTTAGCTCCTGACCGGGACTGACCGGCTCAGCCAGATGGTAACCGGTCAATTCGACCTGGCGATTGAAATCGATCTCAAGCGGGACCACCTGATCGGCAGGAACGGTGTTAGCCTGAACCTTGACCCCGGCGCGGCGGCTGAACAGGAGGAGCGGTTGTTCAAAACCCTTATATTTGAAGAATTGCCGCGGGGCGTACAGCTCCTGAAACCAGGCCGCGTTCTGGACCTCGCCCAGCCACAAATAACCCAGTAGAACTAGGTCGGGCCGGTAGTGGCGAATGGCGTAGCTGAAATCGCCGGCGGCAATATGGGGCGCGACATCGGGCTGGGCCAGGCCGACAATGTCGATGATGCGACGGTTTGACCAGTAACCCAGGTGGCCAATATCGATTGTGGCTAAGGTGGCCGAGGCGTTGGTATTTTGGGCAATCCAGCGGGCTGTCGGGGGATAGGTCATAGCCTTCCAATCTGGATGTTCTTGAATGATCTCGCTGGTCAGAGGATAGAGTAAGTTCAGCAGAATCACCAGCATCAGCCCCGCCGCACCCGCCGCCAACCCAACTCGACCTTTTGGGCGGTGAGCCGGTAGCAGTTGCGCCGCCCCCTCAGCTACTACCTGCACCCCCCGGGCGGTGAGCATCGCCACCCCTGGCATCAGCGGAGCGTAGTACCAATCCGCCGACGGTACATTCAACAGGGCAAAGGCCAAAATGTACAACAGGTCGCGCCCGACCATGATCAACCAGGGACGCTCCCTCCAGATAGCCCTGATCAAGCCAATGACCAATAAAAGCGGAAACAGGAAATAGAGCGTGCGCTCACCCTCGCTGCTCCAATCGCTGAGATAATCAAGCAAGCCTTCAATGAAATTCTCCCGCAGCCAGTTGAATTGACCTTGAGCCACTTTAGCGCCCAACGTTGCCGGAAAAAGAGAACCGAAATAGAGCCAGGCGAAGAGGTACCAGCCCGCCGGGATAGCAATGGCCGGAACAATCAGGCGCCAATACAACCGGCGAAAAGCCAGCAGGTCATATACCAGCATACAGGCTGCCAGGAGCACGGCGTCGCCGCGCACCAACGCCGTCAGACCGACCAGGATGCCGGCCAGCCGGTAACGGCGGCTGACGTAAGCATCCATCGAGGCCAGAATCATGGCGACATAAAGATAACTCTCCATACTGAAGGCCATCACCAAAAAAGGTGAAACGATCAGCAGCAGTCCGCCTCCTATTCCAGTGATACGTCCGGCCAAACGCCGGCCCAAATCGTAGGCCAGCACCGGCATCAGCGCCGCCAGCATGAGGTTCAGGGCTAAAGCCGCTGGCGGAGCTGCACCAAACAGCCAGATTGCCGGAACCAAGACGATGGCATATAACGGCGTGGTGGTCACCTGCACCCGTTCGCCCAGGTTGTAGACAAAACCTCGCCCAAAGGCCAGATTCTCTGCCACCCGAAAGGTGATCATGGCGTCATCCAACACAATGACGCTGGCCCACCAACCGGCCGCCAATCCGACCACCAGTAGAA
>CAYZHI010000384.1:0-3267 GCA_964477335.1 uncultured Caldilineaceae bacterium
GGGTGGTGCCGGGTGATAAAGAATATATGAAAGAAGTCGGCATGATGATGGCTGGGGTCAGGCCCGAGCACATCTGAGCAGGAGTTACGCCTTGACCAATCCCATCGACCAACCCGCTGCGTTTAGCTCAACTGCCCCGGAACATTTCTCGATCAAGGCGCTGTTGCCGCGCTTGTTACGTACCCTCGGCCCGCCGGTGGCCGGGGCTTTGGTTGCTCTGCTTCTGGGGGCGGTGTTGATCGCCCTGTCCGGTACCGATCCCCTGGTGGCCTACCAGGCGATGCTCAAAGGTGCCTTTGGCGGCAAACGCCAATTGACCGAAACTGTGCTCAAAGCCACACCCTTGCTCCTGGTCGGGCTGGGCTTGACGGTCGCCTTCAAGGCTCGGGTCTGGAATATCGGCGGGGAAGGGCAATATTTCATTGGGGCGCTCTTTGGTAGCTTCATTGCTTTAACATTTACCGAGTGGCCGGCCGTAGTCCTGATCCCGGTAATGTTGCTGGCTGGTGTCATCGGCGGAGCTTTGTGGGGTCTCATTCCGGCGTTGCTGCGGACCCGGCGCGGTATCAACGAGATTATTTCCACCTTGATGCTGAACTATGTGGCCTTCTTTATCATTGAATACGTGGCCCGCGTCCTGCTGCGTGATCCGAACGGTTTTCTGCCGGAGTCGGCTCAATTTGTCAGAGCCGCCCGGCTGCCGGGGTTATTTGGCACCCGGCTGCACGTGGGGGTCTTTTTAGTGCTGCTGCTTATTCCGCTGGTTTACCTCCTGATCTGGCGGACGCCGGTGGGCTTCCGGCTGCGGGCGGTTGGCTCCCGGGCCAGTGTGGCTCGTTTTGCCGGTATCTTTGTGGAGCGGAGCATCATCTTTGTGCTAGTCTTCAGCGGCGGCTTAGCCGGTCTGGCCGGGATTATCGAAGTCAGTTATTTGCATAGCCGGCTCAAAGGCGGCATCTCCGGCGGGTACGGCTTTACCGGCATCCTGGTCGCGCTGTTGGGGCGACTCCACCCGGTCGGGGTTTTGTTTGCGGCCATCTTCTTTTCGGCTCTGACCATCGGGGCCAATACCATGCACACCCTGATCGGCCTGCCGGTGACCCTGGCCGACGTGATTCAAGCCTTGATCGTGCTGTTTGTCGTCGGTTTTGATGCCTTTTTCAGATTGAGGAGATCCTGACATGGCCCTGGACCAATTCCTGACCACCGCGTTTCTGGTAGCCATCCTGGTGGCCGGTATCCGCCTGGCTACGCCAATTTTGCTGGCGGTCATTGGGGAAATTATCACCGAAAAGGGGGGCGTGCTCAATTTGGGTCTGGAAGGGATCATGCTGATGGGCGCGCTGGCCGGCTTTATGGTTACCTGGCACCTGGAGAATAGCCTGGCCGAGCCTTTCAACCCGACTGCTGCGGCCTGGATCGGTCTCTTTGTCGGGGCGGCAGCCGGTGTGGTGATGGGGCTGATCATGGCCTTTTTCTCCGTCACCCTTAAAGCCGACCAGGTTATCAGTGGGGTGATGCTGGTAGTGCTGGGGCAGGGTCTCAGCGCCTACATTTTTCACCAACAGTTCAAGGATTTTGCTCCCCAGGTGACCGGTTTAAACCCGGTTCCGATCCCGTTTCTGGCCGACCTGCCGGTGGTAGGGCCGATCCTCTTCAACCAAAACGCGGCCGTTTATTTGACTGTACTGATCGTTTTAGCTGCTTCGTTCTTGCTCAACAAGATGACGTTGGGCCTGAACATCCGGGCCATGGGCGAGAATCCCAGCGCCGGTGAAACTTCGGGGTTGAGTGTCAGCAAAATCCGTTACATTGCTACCATCATCGGCGCAGCCCTGGTTGGATTGGGCGGCGCGGTGCTGACCGTCGCCCAACTCCATTTCTTCCGCGAAGGCGTCACCGCCGGCCGGGGCTGGATTGCCATTGCCCTGGTCATCTTTGCCCGCTGGAAACCAGGGCTGGCTGTGGTGGGAGCGTTGCTCTTTGGTATCGCTGATGCCATCCAGTTCCGGATTCAAGCCCTGGGTAATGAGAAAATCCCCTATGAAATCTTGTTGATGCTGCCCTATCTCCTGACAATTCTGGTGCTGTTCCGGGGCATCAAGAAAACCGAACAGCCGGAAGCGTTGGGCCAGCCATACGTGCGGGGGGCGCGTTAATGATTAGAGATTGGGAGACACCTGTCCTGTGGATTGGAAATTGGGAGATTACACTGTCATCGGCCAATCGATTCCCCGTCTTGATGCCTGGGGCAAAGTAACCGGTCAAACTATCTACCCCGGCGATCGTAGTCACTCCGGTGAACTCTGGCTGAAGCTCCTCTTTACCCGGCGACCGCACGCCCGGATTCTCAGCCTCGACGCCAGCGCCGCCCTGGCCCTGCCTGGCGTGGTCGATGTGCTGACCGCGACGGATCTGCCGGTCAACGAGTACGGCCTGATGACGCCCGATCAGCCCATCCTCTGCGGCCCCGGTTCGACCAAACCGGGCGGCGATATTGTCCGCTGCGTCAGTGACCGGTTGGCCATCATCATTGCCGAAAGTGAAAAAATTGCCGGCCAGGCTCGCGACCTGATTCGGGTGGAGTATGAAGAGCTACCCCTGCTCGACAGCCCTCGCCTGGCCCGCGCTGACCAGGCCCCGCAGCTCCATCCCGACAAACCGGGTAACATCGCTGACTACAAGTTCATTCGCAAAGGCGATGTCGAGTCCGCCTGGGCTAACTGCGCCGCCATTGTCGAAGGGGTCTACCAAACTCCCTACCAGGAGCACGCCTACCTCCAGCCGGAAGCGGGGACGGCCTACTACGACGATGAGGGCCGGCTGACCGTCCGCTGCGCCGGCCAGTGGACCTGGGCCGATCAGCAAGCCCTGGCCCGGCTGCTGAATTTGCCGCCGGAGCAGGTTCGGGTGATCTATGACGCCATCGGCGGCGCGTTTGGCGGCCGGGAAGATATGAATGTGCAGTTGTTCCTGGCCCTGGCGGCGCGGCATCTGAAAGAGAAGCACGGCCTGCTGCGCCCGGTCAAAATCATCTGGAGCCGGGCCGAGTCGATCATCGGCCATGTCAAACGTCACCCCATGACCATCAGGGCCAAATGGGGCGCTCGGGCCGATGGCACCCTGGTCGCCGCCGACATCGAAATTGTCGCCGACGCCGGCGGCTACATGTCCTCCAGCAACGAGGTGTTGAACAATACCGTGCTCAGCGCTACCGGGGCCTATGCCATTCCCCACGTTAAGGTCGACGGCTACGCCGTGTACACC
>CAYZHI010000385.1:0-3255 GCA_964477335.1 uncultured Caldilineaceae bacterium
CATCGTGGCCTACATGGTGGCGGGCTTCACGGTGGAGACGCTGCCGATCAAGATCTTCAACGCCCTGCGCTACGGCTACACCCCGGTCATGGCCGCGGTCACCCTGATCTTCGTGCTGATCGCGGCCCTCGTCTTCGGGCTGATCGGCCGCTTCGGGGACCTGCCGCGGCTGATGGGGGCGCTCGCGCCGGAGAGCCGCTAGCGGGGCCGCCGCTACCAGCTCTTGCCGGTTAGGATCTTCTTGATCTTCTCCTGGGTCCGCTTTTCCACCAGCACCATCCGCTCGGCCTTGGCCTGCCGGATCTTCTCGGAGAGCTCGGAGAGGTCGACCGGCTTGGTGAGGAAGTCCATGGCGCCGAGCTTCATCGCCTCGACCCCGGTCGCCACCGAGGGGTGGCCGGTGAGAAAGATCACCTGGACCTCGGGCTGCTTGCGCTTCATGATCTGAAGCGCCTCCATCCCGCCGATCTCCGGCATCATCAGATCGAGCAGCACGGCGTCGAAGGTCTGCTCCTCGAGCAGGGCGAGCGCCTCCTTCGCCGAGGAGGCGGTCGCGACCTGCATGCCGCGGTTCTGCATGCGCTCGGAGAGGATCTCCAGGAACTCCTTGTCGTCGTCGACGATCAGCACTTTTTCCATGGCGGGGGCTCCTTTCATCTGGCGGATGCCACCGGCAGCCGGACGACGATCTCGCCGGGCGGCGCGCCGGTTTGCAGGCCGGCGGAGAGCTCCGCGCACAAGGCGGCCTGCGGTTCGGTCGGAAACGGGACAGGCGGCGGGCCGGAAAGCCCGGAGAAGCGGATGCGGCACCCGTCGGCGCCCGGCTCGAGAGCCATCCGCACGGGCGATCCCGCGCCCGCGGCGGCGATCGCCTGCTCCAGGCAGAGCCACAGCAGGTTGAGCAGCAGAAACGGCGCGGTCGTCACGTGCACCGGAGTTCCGGGCCGCGCGGCCTCCAGCTTGACGCCCCGGGCGGCCGCGAACCGGCCCGCGAGCCCCGCGAGCAGCTCCAAAAGCTCGCCCAGGTCGATGCGCGCGGCAGGATGGTCGATGCTGTGGGCGAAGCGGTTCAGGCGCACGGCGATCGCATCCCCGCGGCGCACCTGCTCCTTGACCCCGCCGGCCAGACGCTTCAACCGGCCGGCATCGAGCGGCCGGCCCTTTTCCGCCATGAGGCAGAGGTCCTCCAGCAGGCCCGCGTTCTCGTTCACCACGGCGAGCACGTTTTTTAGATCGTGGGAGATCGCCGCGGCCATCCGGCCGAAGAAGTCGAGCCCCGCGCGGCCGATCGTGCGTTCTGCCGAAACCATGGGCGGATTCCTTTCAGCCTTTGAGGGCCTCGTTCAGCTTGGCGATCAGGTGGTCGATCTTGAGCGGCTTGGCGAGGTAGTAGTCCGCCCCGACCTCGGAGGCCCCGCACTCGAAGTCCCGGGCGGAGCCGTGGCCGGTGACGAAGATGAACTTCATCCCCGGGTAGCGCTCCTGGATGCTCTTCTTGAGCGCCAGCCCGTCGACCTTGGGGATCTTGACATCCAGGACGGCGATGTCGAAGGTCTCGGCCTCGAGAAGCTTGAGGGCCGTCTCGGCCGACGTGGCGAAGCGCGCCGCGATGCCGCGCATCTCCAGGCGCTCGGCGAGCGTGGCGACCAGCTCCTCCTCGTCGTCAACCAGCAGCACTTTCATGGCGTTGCATCCCTTGAGGTTCGGCCTTCACCGGCAGGCGGATGGTGAACTGCGTCCCCTTGCCGGGCTCGCTCGCGACGCGGATGCGCCCGCCGAGCTCCTGCACCAGGCCGTAGGTGATGGAAAGCCCCAGGCCGGTCCCGCCGCTTCCGGTCTTGGTGGAGAAGAAGGGCTCGAAAATCCGGTTCAGGTCGGCCGCCGGGATTCCGCAGCCGTTGTCGGCCACCGTGACGCAGACCGTCTCCTCGGAGTCCCGGCGGGCCGCGATGGCGAGCCGCCCGCCGTCGGCGAGGGCCGCGAGCGCGTTGTTGATCAGGTTGAGGAAGATCTCCTGCAGCCGGCCGCGGTCGCACTCGATCCGCGGCACATCCGGGGCGATGTCGACGCTGACCTCGATCGAGCGGTACTCGGCCTCCTTGCCGACGAAGCCCAGCACCTCGCGGGCGACCTCGCCGAGATCGATCGGCTGGGGGCAGGCGTCGCTGCGACGGGCGAAATTGAGCAGCCGGTGGGTGATGGCGGCGCAGCGGTCGACCGAGGCGATGATCGCATCGACGAGCCCCATGAGCTTGTGGTCCTCGGCGTACCCCCGGCGCAGGGTGAAGAGATCTTTGATCAACCCGGCCTTCTCGTTGATGATGGCGAGCGGGTTGTTGATTTCGTGGGCCACCCCGGCCGAAAGGCGCCCCAGGGAGGCCATCTTGTTCGCGTACTCGACCTGGTGCAGCGCCTTGACGCGCTTGTGGTCGGCCTCGAAGATCCGGTTGACGAGCGTCGTCGAGACCCCGAGGATCACGAGCAGGATCGCGGCGATGCTGAGCGCGAGGAAGGCGATGATCTTCTGGCGCGTCTCGCTCCAGGGCTGCATCAGGGCGCTTTTCTGCTTGACCGCCATGAGCACGAAGGGGGTCTTCTGGATGTAGGCGTAGCCGACCACGAGCTTCTCGCCGCCCCGGGCCGTTTCGAGCACCTGGGTCTTCTCCGCATAGTCGGGGACGGCTATCGGCAGCCGGCCGAGCGCCGGGCCGAAGAGCCGCGAGGGGGTCTGGAGCACCCCGCCGCGGGAGACGAGAAAGAGGTCCCCCCGGCCGCTCACCTCGACCTCCGCGCGGAGGTCGATGAACTGCTGCATGTCGATCGTCGCGCGCAGGACGGAAACCCCTCCGGCCGGCAGCGGGTGCTTGACGGAGATGACCAGGTGGGGTTTTTGGCGGAACCCCAGGAAGACCTCGCTCACGTGGACGCCGGTGTCGATGAGGTCCCGGAACCACTCCTGGCCGCTGTAGTCGACCCCGGCCAGGTTGTACGGCCCGACGTAGGTGTGCTGCAGGCCGTTTTCGTCGATCACCCCGAGGTCGGTGAACCCGCCGAAGCTCTTCTCGAGGTGGTCGAGGAGCATGGTGAGCCGCAGCGGGTCGCCGAGGGCGGCGACCGAGTTGTCCTTGTCGATGAAGTTGAGCGCCGATTCGCGCTCCTGGAGGAAAAAGGCGATGCTGAGGCGGGTGTTCGACACCAGCCGGGCGGTCTGGTAGTTGATGTCGGCCTCGATCGCCTTCTGGCTCACCTGGAAGT